>CAZKWP010000137.1:2742-5239 GCA_964556555.1 uncultured Syntrophomonadaceae bacterium | reverse complement strand
CAGCCAGGGCAGCGGCTTGGGCCTGTCGATTGCCAAGAGCCTGATTGAGATGCAGAAAGGCCGCTTTGAACTGGAGATCGACGGGGATCTGTTCAAGGTGATTATTCTGATGCCCAAGTAGGCGCCGCATCGACAAGGGGATACTTTACTATGCCGGGAATAAACCAACTATGTTTAATTGCCACTTATTGCTGATATGCAATATCTATTCTACAATGATAGCAGCCGGCAGGGGGTTCGGATGTTTCCGGAGATGTTTTTGGAATGGCTGTTCGAATCAGCCGGAATACGCAATTTTGGAGGCTTTTTATGCAACCGGCTTCTTCAGTTCCCAAGCAGGACAGTCTGCATCCCAAAACCTTTGGAAGTAAAATGAAAAGAATCACGACATCCCTTTTTCAGAAACACCGCAAGAAGAAAATAGCGGCTATTGTTCTGATCTGTATTGCAGCCGCAATCTTTCAGGTTATAGGCGGTCAAGAGCAGGGGATTTTGGTCGATACCGGAGAAGTTGCCGAGAGCAGTTTCGAGAAGAGTGTCTTTGCCAGCGGCAAATTGGAAGTGAAAGATATTGTAGAATTTTATGCGGACAATGAGACTACCATCACGGAGATCATGGCGGAAATCGGGCAAAGAGTCAGTGCCGGGCAGAGAGTTTTACAGATGGATGACCGCAGTCTGCTTACAGAGGTTTCCCAAAGGCAGCTTGCCTGTGAAGAGATCAGGGCCAAAATGGTTGCCAGCGAGTCGAATCTCAGACTGTACCAAAAAGAATGCGATCTGACGCAAAAGGAATATGAGAGCAATAAGATTCTTTTTGACAACGGCGCGGTAAGCCAAAGAGAACTGGAAGAAACCGAGAAAAAGCGGAATGAGGCCAGTGAGAAACTGATTGTGGAACGGGATTCAAACCTGCCGTTGCTGAAAGCCCAGCTTATTCAGGCTCAGCTCGTCTATGATCAGGCCCGGGAGAAACTGGATAAAGCAACAGTGGTGAGCCCGCTGGAGGGTGTTCTGCTCAATCTGCCGGTCAAAAAGGGCGAGGAGGTCGACATTGGAACGCTGCTCGCCCAGATCGGCAATCCGGACAATCTTCAAATAGAAACCGGGATTAATGAGATTGACGCCGCCCAGTTGACGGTTGGGGACAAAGTGCAGATAACCAACAATTCTCTGCTGACCGAGTCCCTTGAGGGCCGGATCGAGTATATTTCCCCGATCGCTGAGGTTGTCCCTACTTCTCAAGGGGAACAAACACAGGTAAAGATCCGTATCGCGGTGGAGACTGACCGGAAGATCGAACAATTAAAGCCGGGCTTTAATGTCAATCTCAAGGTAGTCCTGAATCAGAAGGATAACGCAATCGTGATTCCGGTGGAGGCGGTTATCGAAAATGAAGGCAAAGAACTGGTTTACCTGGTCGGGGAAGAGGGCATTGCCGCGGAAAGGGAAGTGCAGACCGGTCTGAGCAACGAATTGTTCACCGAGGTTATTTCAGGCTTGAACGTAGGGGAAAAAGTTATCTTAAGCCCTGATGAGCAAATCAAAGACGGAGTGAAGGTGACTGACCGTGCTGCAAGCTGATAGCCTGGTGAAGATATACCAGACAGACAAAATTGCCGTAACTGCCCTGAGGGGGGTATCCTTCAGCGTTGCCGCCGGAAGCTTTGTTTCAATTATGGGTCCCTCGGGCTCGGGCAAGTCAACCCTGATGAATATTTTGGGCTGCCTCGATACCCCTACGGAAGGGCAGTATGTGCTGGACGGGGTTGACGTTTCGCACATGACGGAAAAGGAACTGGCCAAAATTAGAAATAAAAAAATCGGCTTCGTTTTTCAGACTTACAACCTTCTGCCCAGAGTCACCTGCCTGCGCAATGTGGAGTTGCCGATGATCTATGCCGGCATCAATCCAAAGGAACGAAGAAGAAGGGCAATGGAAGCCTTGGAGAGGGTACGTCTGACCGACCGGGCCGGCCATCGCCCCAGTGAAATATCCGGAGGGCAGAGGCAGCGGGTAGCGATTGCCCGGGCTCTGGTTAACAACCCGGCCATTATTATGGCCGATGAACCCACCGGCAATCTGGATACCCGTTCCGGGGAAGAAGTCATGGCAATCTTTCAGGAGCTGCACGCGGAAGGGGCTACCATTATCCTGGTAACCCACGAGCAGGAAATTGCCCGGCACTCAGAGCGGATTCTAAATTTCCGGGACGGGCGGCTTAAGGCGGACAATCCGGTAGACGAACGGGTCATGGCCAGAGACATTCTGACGGGACTTCCCCCGGCAGAGGAGGAGTCGTTCGCATGAGTCTGAAAGAATGTATCCTGATTGCCTTGGAGGGCATCCGGGCCAATAAAATGCGCTCATCCTTGACCATGCTAGGTATTATTATCGGTGTTGCTGCGGTTATTACGGTGGTAGCCATCGGCCAGGTCGGCCAGTCAGCCATCTCGTCTACCTTGGAAGGTATCGGCACCAATCTGTTTCAGGTTT
>CAZKWP010000137.1:2252-2732 GCA_964556555.1 uncultured Syntrophomonadaceae bacterium | reverse complement strand
GTTTACCCTCAAAGCAACGAGCAGACGCCCGTTACCCTGGCGGATATGATCACGCTCCAGGATCTGGAGGTGATCAAAAATGTAGCCCCTGACGTAAAGTATATCTCTCCGGTGAATGATCGATCCCTGCAGGCGAAGTACGAAAGGAAGAGCAAAAAGGTCTATGCAACCGGGGTATGGCCAGAATTCCAGTACATCAGAAATGTCAAAATGGATCACGGCCGGTTCCTCTCCGAAGCAGACGAGAAAGCAAGCCGGCGGGTAGTGGTCATTGACACTAAGCTGGAGGAAGATCTTTTTGGCAGAGAGGACGCTATTCAGAAACAGATCGATATTTTTGGCATGTCCATGACGGTAATCGGGGTAACTGAGCGGGACGACAGTTTCCTGATGGGCGGTCCGGATCAGCCGTCAACCGTCTATATTCCTTTCTCCACCTTCCGCAGTATAGACGGGAACAGTTATGTTCCGTATGCGGAA
>CAZKWP010000137.1:0-2242 GCA_964556555.1 uncultured Syntrophomonadaceae bacterium | reverse complement strand
GTCAGCAAAGAAAAAACTGAGAATGCCATGAAACAGGCCACGCAGATCCTGGAAAAACGCCACCATACCGAGGACCGGTACCGCGCTTACAGCCTGGATCAGGACCTGGAACAGATTGATACAGTGATGAACATTCTCCAGTTGGTAATTGGTTCGATTGCTGGTATTTCTCTTTTCGTGGGAGGAATCGGAGTGATGAACATCATGCTGGTGTCGGTTACGGAGCGGACCAGGGAAATCGGGATCAGAAAAGCGTTGGGCGCTCAGTACAAAGATATAATTGCACAATTCCTGATTGAGGCGGTGGTCATCTGTACGATCGGCGGATGTATCGGAATGGTTATCGGTCTGGGTGGCGGCCTGATTGCGGCTGAGCTGGCCAAGGTCCCGCCCTTGATATCGCCTTTAACTGTCGTGATTGCCTTCGGGTTTTCAACCGCAATCGGGATTATCTTTGGCCTTTATCCCGCGCGGAAAGCCGCCAAGATGAGCCCGGTGGAGGCTTTAAGGTATGAATAAGGGTGGGAGTGACAGCTATTGGAGGTGTGTCAGGCAATGATCGAACTGCCGGAAGCAAGAAATCTGAAAGATTAATGTGGTAAAGTCAACATTATTCGCATTTATTAAACCCACCACCTGGTGGGTTTAAATATTTCAGTGCGCCACGCATGGCGATTAACTAGACGGTGAAAGTCCGTTATGGGGGTATGTAGCGACCAACCATTAGCTTAAGGCAAGGGTGTCCATCGTGAGGTGGAATCCGAAGGAAGCCGGCGGCAAAATTCCGACCCGAGGAACACGAACGGCATTTGGCGCAAAACATAAGAAAAAGTCTTGACCCTAACGTAACGTGATAGTGCATTATAATAATCAAGCCTTTGTAGTATGGTGAAACAGGTTAAAAAGAAGGAGAAACAAATTTCAAGAGATGCTAAAGAAGAACCTGATAGGAACGCCAATTATGAAAGTAGATGAAATAATATGATGACTGTAAAACAAGTTTCTTCGTTAACGGGTGTTAGTGTTCGAACGCTTCAGTTTTATGACGAGATTGGCTTATTCAAACCGACAAGTGTCACTGATTCAGGATACCGTTTATACGATGAAAAAGCATTGGAGGTTCTACAACAGATTCTATTCTTTAAGGAACTTGATTTCACATTAAAGGAAATTACGGCAATTATGGGAAATCCACATTTTGATAAGACAGCCGCATATAAAAAACAGCGAGAATTGATACAAATGAAGCGTGACCGATTGAATGACCTATTAGAGTTACTCGGAAAACTTATAAAAGGAGAACATGGTATGAATTTTAGAGAATTTGATATGAGTGAATATTTTCAGATGTTGAACGATTTCAAAAAGACCCACACTGATGAGATTGTGGCGAATATGGGAAGTGCTGAACAGTTTGACAAAATGGTTTCTGAAATGAAATCTCGTGAAAATGAAATTTCTGACATGGCTGTGGAACAGTATGGAAGTCTTGAAAAGTACACCAGAGCCAGTCAAGAAAACATTCAAGCCTTTTTGGCGAACGGCTCAACTATTCCCCAATCAGAAGCAGGCAATCTTATTGATAGAACGGAAACACTCACTAAAAACCTTGTTGCTGATTTAACCAAAGATGTAACCGATCCAGAAGTTCAGCGAATCGTTGATGAATTAGTTTCTTTTGTTAACGATTGTAACAATGGTATTAATATGGGAGAAAATTATTGGACTGTCATGGCGGAAAATTATCTGTCAAACGCTATGTTTATTGAGGTGAATGACAGAAAATACGGCAAAGGTGCTTCAGAATATATTGGCCTTGCATTAAAGTCATTCCTTAGTAGGCAATAGTTTTGCATTGCAAATGACATTTTAAAACTACAATCGCCGCCCAACGGAAATAAACATTTAGAGAAGGAATTTGTAAAACCTTGGAGAATAAATTTAAAATGGCTGGCGTTAAAAAGGATAAGGAATACAAGGCAATTAAAGAAGGAGTTTCGAAGTAGATCTTCATCATAAAAGATTGGCCTTTAGATTAAACTGGACCAATAAGGGTATAACGAAGGCCAAATTACTTTGCGGAGCCGCCGTCTAGGGCGGCTTTCCGTTATTGGAGGTGTGTCAGGCAATGATCGAACTACCGGAAGCAAGAACCCTGGCGGATCAGCTTAACCAAACTGTAAAAGGAAAACGGATCGTAGAGGTGGTGGCCGTACAATCGCCACATAAACTTACCTGGTAT
>CAZKWP010000136.1:1377-5328 GCA_964556555.1 uncultured Syntrophomonadaceae bacterium | reverse complement strand
CTATCCGCCAAGAGGCGGAAAATTTAGTGCAGCAGGGAGTAAAGGAGCTTATTCTGATTGCCCAGGACACGACCCGCTTTGGTGAAGACCAAAAGGGTGCTCCAAAGTTAGCGGAATTGCTGCGGGAATTAGGGGAGATTCCAGATTTACACTGGCTGCGCTGGATGTATGGGTACCCAACCCGGATTACGCCGGAATTAATCAAGGTAATGGCGGAGACCCCAAAGATTTGTGCTTATGTAGACCTGCCGCTCCAACATATTGATCAAGACGTTTTAACCCGGATGAACCGCCCGGCGGATCCGCAACAGATTCGCCAAGTTATAGCGCAACTAAGGGCAGCAATGCCAGATTTAGCCTTGCGCACCTCCTTTATCGTGGGTTTTCCGGGGGAAACGGAAGCGGCCTTTTCCCGTTTGCTGGACTTCATGGAGGAGATCCGTTTTGACCGAGTGGGGGCTTTCAGCTATTCCCCGGAAGCCGGCACCAGAGCGGCCAGTTGGCCGGAGTCGGTGCCAGAGGAAATAAAGACAGAACGTTATGAGCGGCTGATGGCCCGCCAACAGCAGATTTCCCAGCAGAAAAATCAGGCTTGGCTCGGTCGTACTGTAACGGTTTTAATGGAAGGGATTACGGAAGAACCGCGCCGGGATCGGCCGCACGGCACTGGCTGGCTGGGCTACGGACGTACCACCAGGGAAGCCCCTGAAGTCGATGGATTGATCTATTTTTACAACCCTTTAAAGTATCCTCTGAAGGTTGGAGAATTTGTCCCGGTAAAAATCACGCAGGCGGACCACTATGACTTGATTGGGGTGGTTGACAGTGAATTTGCCCAATAAGCTTACGCTAGCTCGGGTTTTTTTAATCCCGGTATTTTTGCTGGTTTTATTTTTGAAAATTCCCAACGGTGAATTTCTGGCTGCCGCTATTTTTATTCTGGCCGCCCTGACCGATGGATTAGACGGCTACTTGGCCCGGAGTCTGCGTCAGGTTTCCCGTTTTGGGAAATTAATGGACCCGGTAGCGGATAAATTACTGATCACCACCGCCTTGGTTTCGTTGGTAGCCTTACACCGGATCCATGCGATTCCGGCGATTATCATTATTGGCCGGGAGTTCGCGGTCAGCGGGTTGCGCTCCCTGGCCGCATCGGAAGGTGTGGTTATATCTGCCAGCCGGTTAGGTAAACTGAAGACCATTACCCAGGTTGTGGCGATTACGGCGATTCTTTTGGGGAATTACCCTTTTAGTCTAATCAATTTTCCTTTTGCGAGTATAGCTTTGGGAGTCGCGCTTTTCTTTACTTTGTATTCGGGAATTGATTATTTTATCCGTTTCCGGAAAATTCTCCGCCTGGACAATGAATCCGAAGCCCTGTAAGCAATCGGCCGGTCTTCCAGTTGAATCCTAGGGAAAACCGGCGAGAATTGTTGTATAATGGTTTGAGGTTATTGCCTAGGGGGTGTTTTTTTGTCTTTAAGAGAATTACGCTGGACCACAGTTCTCTTGGGGGTCCTGCTTAGTTTTGGCACGCTGATTTTAGGTAATTGGCTGTATCAGCAGTACCTGGTTAAAGCCCCTTTGGGAGAAGCCCTGAGTCAACGGCCGGAGATTCAGGATTGGTCACTGCAGAAAGACAGCCGTCAAACCAGATTGATTATTGAATTGGGACCAGTTGCCAATCTGCAGGAGACCTGTAAGTTCATTCAGAAAACCTCCAGCCAATATTTAGGCGATGAAGGCATCGAAATTGTGCTCGCGGATCATCGTACCCCAGAATTAAAAGCCGTTGAATATAATTTGCAGTTTCCCGTATACGAAGCATTAGCCCAAGGTAATTTTACAAACCTGGCGCGTCTGGTCCGCCAGGAAGCGGAGCAGGCTAAGCTGAATCAGCATCAGATTTTTATTGACGAGCATTATCTTTATATCCAGCTGTTTCAGGAGTCAGCCTACCTGTATGAAGTAATTCCCCGTTATCCCGATCAGCCGACGAGTATGCATATCCAGGGAATAGATGATTTAGCCAATGATCCGGAAACTAAACGCTAAAATGGAAGTTGGGGCCAAGACCGTATACTGTATACCGCAACCTGGCAAGAACGGGATAAAAAGCTGGAGATTGGGCCGGGGGCGAATTGGACCTTGGAGAGACAGAGGGGGAGAGGGCAGCCTATGCAAAAAAATACCCTGATCGGGATTGCGCTGGGAGCCGGTTTGGGAATTCTCGGATTCCTGATTTTTAATGGGTTTAATGTAACCCCCATCCTGATTTTGGGGGGATTGGCCATTTTTCTGTACTTCTTTTTAGAGCAGAAAGGGGTTTTACGGCAGTCCGCCATTGGCCAGACCGTCTTAAGGACGGAAGTGCCGTTTGAGGATATCGGGGGCCAGGCTACAGCCAAACAAGAATTGAAAGAAGCGCTGGAGTTTATCCTGCAGGCGGATAAAGTGAAAAAGATGGGGATCCGTCCTTTGCGGGGGATCTTATTGACCGGGCCGCCAGGTACCGGCAAAACCCTGTTAGCCAAAGCGGCGGCTTCGTATACTAAATCTGCCTATACAGCGGTCAGCGGCAGTGAATTTATCGAGGTATACGCCGGTGTGGGTGCTCAGCGGGTGCGGGGCCTTTTTAAATCGGCCCGGGAAAATGCCCAAAAGATGGGAAAGAAGAGTGCTATCATCTTCATTGATGAGATCGAGGTTTTAGGCGGTAAAAGAGGCAGCCACAGCGGTCATTTGGAGTATGATCAGACATTAAACCAATTATTAGTGGAGATGGATGGTATCTCCACGGAAGATCAGATCCGGGTGATGGTTATCGGTGCGACTAATCGGATGGATTTACTGGACTCAGCGATTCTGCGCCCGGGACGGTTCGACCGGCAGGTCCGGGTAGATTTACCCGACCGCGAGGGACGCTGGGAAATCTTAAAACTGCATTCCCGCAATAAACCGATGGAAGAGCAGGTCGACCTGGAGCAGATCGCTAAAGAGACGTTTAGTTTTTCCGGGGCGCATTTGGAGAGCGTAGTCAATGAAGCCGCTGTTTTAGCGCTAAGGGAACAAGCCGAATTTATCAATCAGAAACACCTGCGGGAAGCGATTGACAAGGTAATTATGGGCGAAAAACTCGACCGACGGCCTTCTGAGGAAGAACTGCGGCGGGTTGCCATTCACGAAGCCGGACATGCGGTGATCAGTGAACTGGTACGCCCGAATTCTGTGGCCCAGGTGACGATTACACCTAGGGGGTCGGCTTTGGGTTATGTCAGACGAACCCCGGAAAAAGATCAGTACCTGTATACCCGGTCGAGCCTGGAAAAACAAATCATGATTTGTTTAGGCGGAGCCTCAGCCGAGGAAATTCTCTTAGGCGAACGCAGCACCGGGGCGACCAGCGACTTCGAAGAAGCAATGCGCATGGCCAGACAAATCGTGACTTCGGGGTTATCGCATTTAGGCGTGGTTTGCATGGATACCCTTTCCCAGGAGATCTTGGGTCAAGCCCTGCGGGATATTATTGCGGTTCAGGAACGAAGCGTACAGCAAGCCATCAGCGCTTACCGCTATTCTGCTCAGATGATTGCCGATTTGCTGGTGGAAAATGAATCGATTTCCGGGGATTACTTAAGGAAGTATCTGCAGCAAACCCCTTGTCCCGCGCAGCCAGCTGCGGTTTCAGCGGCGCCGGCATTCGTAAACTTAAACCAACAAATGCCCCTGAACCGCTAACCAAAACAACCGGTTTAACTTAAAAAACAAAAGCTTTAAACGATTTTCGAGTTTTTAATTAATACTTTTTTTACTGAGGTATACTTCTAATTGAGCGTACCTTTTAGATCAAGCGTTACCCCTGAACGAACCACCCGACTGTTAAATTGATTCGGCAGCCGGGTGATTTTTTCGGTTTTGGATAATTTAAATATTAGGCAGCGTTTATAATAT
>CAZKWP010000136.1:0-1367 GCA_964556555.1 uncultured Syntrophomonadaceae bacterium | reverse complement strand
GCAGGAATTTTTCGCTGGTTGTGGAAGTTTTAGGGGTATTTACTTAAGGAAACGAGGGAAAGAGTTGCGCGAGGAAATTAGCTTGCTCGTTAACCAGGTGGGGACTCATCTGCAGAATCGAGGTTGGCGGGTGGCTGTTGCTGAATCCTGTACCGGCGGTTTGTTAGGGTCGGTCCTTACGGCGAAACCCGGCAGTTCGGCTTACTTTTACGGAGGCGTAATCAGTTACAGCAATCAGGCCAAGGTCGATTTTTTGGGGGTAAACCCCGCAACCCTTGCAAAGTGGGGTGCGGTTAGTGAAGCCGTGGCCCGGGAAATGGCCGAAGGGATCCGGCAAAAATGCGGGGTGGAATTGGGCGTAGCCATCACTGGGATTGCCGGGCCAACCGGTGGCACTTCAGAAAAACCAGTAGGCCAAGTCTGGATTGCGTTGGCCAGCTGGACTGAAACATTAGCGCGCTGCGGGCAGTGTCCGGGGGACCGGCAGCAGGTTCGCTGCATGGCGGTGAATTCGGCTTTAAAACTGGTGCGGGACTTTTTGGAAAGCATGGAGAAGATTTAAGCTCCTTAAAAGGAAAGAACAAAGAACAGCGCTCCGGTTATAGCTCTCCGCGCTCAATTAGCCAGCCTATTTGCTTTCCATTTGTATTCAACAGGTATCTTCGACATCAGATAAGGAGTATAAATCGAAATGGCCAATTTACGTTTGTTCATTGCCCTCAACTTACCTGAAACGGTACAAAAGGGACTCGCTGCAGTCCAGCAAAACCTGCAGCCCCTGACCGGACCGCTGGTTAAATGGGTGGAACCCAAAAATATGCATGTAACCTTGGAGTTTTTAGGGGATATAGCTGATTCCCAAGTGGCGTTGCTAAGGGAAATCGTGCAGCAGACCGCGGCCGACTTCCCAGCGTTAAAACTCAGTTTAAAGGGGGTAGGGGCCTTTCCCCATTGGCGTAACCCGCACGTCATCTGGGTAGGCTTGGGCGGCGATATCCTCCCGCTGGAGCGGCTGCAGGGGAAACTGCACCAGGCTCTCCTGGAACAGGGTTTTCGCCTGGAGCATAAGGGATTTAAGCCGCATCTTACCCTAGGGCGGATGAAACGGCGCTTTCAGTCTGAAGCCGCCAACCCGACCGACCCCATCCTCGGCCTGGAGAAAATGGCGGCTAAACAAACGGGTCTTTTAAAACCCGAAGGCTTTACCCTAAACCGGGTAGAACTAATACAAAGCGTGCTGACCCGTGAAGGACCGCTTTATACCATCTTGTTAAGCGTCGTTCTTCCGGCTAAATAGAATATTGACAACGGCTAAGGAAATAAGTTACAATGGAACAAATGTTCTATATATAAGGGGGTCGATGGGG
>CAZKWP010000135.1:0-5413 GCA_964556555.1 uncultured Syntrophomonadaceae bacterium | reverse complement strand
GCGCGCATGGTTTGGGACCATGATGCCGCAGGTTCAAATCCTGTCACTCCGACCAGAAAAGTACCGATATTTATCGGTATTTTTTTTAATTTTTAATTAACTGCATAGTAAAGCATAAATATTATTTCCCGTGTATTTCCCGGGTGAGTAACAAAAATGCAATCTGATAATTAGAATTATTTAGTAATAAATCATTTTATGTTGTCCTGTTTATAGGTCAGTAGCATAGCTGTATATTGCATTAAGAAGTATAAAGTGATAATATTTTGGGGTATGTAGTTATTTATACCATGTGAATTTAGTTACTGCGCTGGAATGCAATACAGTGACATAATAGAAATTTTATTGAATAGGTTGTGAGTAAGTATAGTGAATCACTTTTTTATACAAGAAAAAACTGTTATAAGCAACATTTTTATTATAAACTAACTTGCTGCTCTCAAAGGGGGACAACTGATAATGAGTAATTTTTATAATGAAGTTGAAAAAGTTTTAAGAAGCGATGAACGCTTCTTTACTGAAAAAGGCGAATTACTTCGTAATGCTGTGTATGAAGCTGCAATGCAGATGGATAGTAAGCTAATTAAAGCATTATATAAAAATACTGTAACTAAAGGACGCTTTTTTGTCGACATTGATGGTATTGCGGTGTTTGATAAAGTCGGATTTGGTTGGACCGTAAATAATCGTGAATTTTTACCTGGTTCTTATACACGTTATAAAAACAAAATAGGCATTATGAATAGAAGAGGTGGATATATTTCGACATCTAATGATATTGAGCTTGTTTTTCCCTATAAGGACTGTATTCTTGAAGGCGGTCAAACGAAAGAGGATGAAAAGCGAAGCGAGATATTTTATAACATTACCCTTGCGCCTGATGAAGTTGATCGACTTCTTGCTCCGAAAGTGTTTTCCAATGCTGCTAGATATGATATAAATGGCGAGAGTAGAAATATTACTTATCAAGACGATAATTTGTATGTTCAATCCAATAATTTATTAGTTCTTACTTCAATATTAAAAAGATTCGAAGGGAAAATTAAGTGTGTATACATTGATGTTCCTTACAACACCGGAAACAATACTTTTGGATATAATGATCGTTTTAATCATAGTACTTGGCTAACATTTATTAAAAATCGATTGGAATTTGCTCATAAACTATTGTCTGAAGACGGTACTATCGCAATTTCTGTAGATAATTATGAATTAGCTTATTTAATGGTCTTATTAGATGAGATTTTCGGGAAGGAGAATCGTAAAAATGTTATTACTGTTAGAAGAGCTTCTGCTTCCGGAGCAAAAGTAATAAATCCGGGAGTGGTTAATATTGTAGAGTATGTTGTATTATATTCGAAAAATTCTAAGTATTGGACTCCCAACAGAGTATTTGCTGAAAAGGGATATGACAACAGATATGGAACAATTATAGAGAACTTTGAGGAAAATTATTCAAAGTGGCGCTATAAGACTGTTCTTGAAGAATTTGCTCTAGAAACTGGAATACAAAAGAGCAAGTTGAAAAAGCATTTTGGCGACAATTATGAAATTGAATTGGCTAAATTTGTTGTTAGGAATGCTGATAGAGTAATTCGTCTTGCAGCTCTAGATGATAAAGCAATTAGTGAAGAAACAAGAGCCTTAAAAAAAGAATCACAAAACAATCCTGATACAATAATATGTCAACATAGAGAAGGATATAAAGATTATTACTTACTAAACGGAAGCGCTATACTGTTTGCAAAAGATAGATTGATAGAAGTGGATGGTTATAAAGTATTTGGAGCACCACTTACCGACATTTGGGATGATGTTTTACCGAATGATTTGCATAATGAAGGCGGAGTTGAATTAAAGAAAGGTAAAAAACCGGAAAAATTAATATCAAGGATTTTTGAACTGTGCAGCAATGAAGGAGACTGGATTGTGGATTTTTTTTCTGGAAGCGGAACTTCTGGGGCTGTTGCATTAAAGATGAACAGAAAATTCATTATATGTGAGCAAATGGAATATGGTGAAAATTCACCAAAGGTTCGATTATTAAACACAATAAATGGTGACTCGCGAGGTGTTTCCTCAATATATTCATGGAAAGGTTGTGGTTCTTTCGTTTATTGCGAACTAGCAAAGTTAAATCAAAAATATGTTGATTATATACAAGATGCAACAGACGATGTTACTCTTGCAAGAATCTGGAATGGTATGTGTGCAACCGGGTTTGTCAGTAGCAAAATTAATCCAAAAGATATTGACACATCTGCGGATGATTTCAATGCTCTTTCATTTGATGAAAAGAAGAAATTGTTAATGGATCTACTTGATTTAAATCAACTTTATGTGAATTTTTGTGATATCGATGATGAAACATTCAACATACCAGAAACTGATAAGATTTTTACAAAAAGTTTTTATGGGGAGGACTAAGTAATGTCTTTTCTATATGAACAACTTGATACATTACGTAAATATGGTGCTGTCAAAGAAATACCAGCATATATACAGGAAAATATAAATACAGGATTTCAGTTACGCCCATACCAGATCACCGCATTCGAGAACTTCATAACCTATTTTGATAATGATAAGATATGTCGTAAACCGACACAGACTCTTTTTCACATGGCAACAGGAAGCGGAAAAACATTAATTATGGCTGGGTTAATAATATATCTTTATAAGAAGGGGTACCGTAATTTTTTATTCTTTGTTAATTTATCGAATATAATCATAAAGACAAAAGATAACTTCTTAAATAGTAATACTAGTAAATTCTTATTTGAAGAAGAAATAATTATCGAAGGTGAAAAAGTTCCTGTCAGAGAGGTAACTAATTTTCAGTCCTGTAACGAAGTATGCATCAACATTTGCTTCACTACAACACAGCATTTACATTCAGATATGTGGAGCGTAAAAGAGAATGCAATATCAATTGATGATTTTGCTAATCAAAAGGTTGTTATGATATCTGATGAAGCACACCATCTAAACGCAGATACAAAAAAATTAAATAAGGAAGAAGAAGAAAATTATTACAGCTGGGAATATACAGTTAATCGTATATTTAATGCAAATCGAGACAATGTTCTCCTTGAATTCACTGCAACTTGTGACTTGAAAAACCCAGCAATCAAAGTAGAGTATGAAAATAAAATTGTTTTTGATTATCCTTTGTATAAGTTTAGAGCAGACAGATATTCAAAAGAAATAAAGACTCTTAGATCTGACTTGGATGTAGAAAACAGAGCTTTACAAGCATTGATTCTCAGTCAGTATAGATACAAAGTATTTCAAGATTATCGTCAGAACATTAAGCCAGTTGTTTTCTTTCAATCAAAATTGATAAAAGAAAATGAAATGAATATGAGATTAATTATTATAATGATTCAAAACCTAACAAGCGAGCATTTGAAACGGTTATTTGAGCAGTCGACAAGCGAGGTACTTGCTGAAGCACACAAATACTTTATTACTAACAACATTTCATATGAACAATTGGTCGCAGAACTAAAAGACGATTTTTCAGAAGAACATTGTATATCTGCTAATGACGATAAGGATGTAGAAAACAAGCAAAAAATTCTCAATTCACTTGAAGATAAAAGTAATCCATATCGTGCAATATTCGCTGTTGATAAATTAAATGAAGGTTGGGATGTCCTAAACTTATTTGATATTGTGCGTTTATATGAAACTCGAGATGGCAAAAATGGTATTCCAGGAAAAACAACAATGAAAGAAGCGCAGCTTATTGGTCGTGGTGCTCGATATTGCCCGTTTAAAATTACAGAAGACCAGGAGAAACATCAGCGAAAATATGATAGTGATATTGATAATCCATTGAGAATTTGCGAAGTATTATACTACCATTGCTGGAATGAACCACGATACATAAGTGAATTACATACAGCACTTCGACAGATTGGTATTGATTTGGAAAATGTGATTACTCGTAATCTCAAGATAAAAGAGGAATTCAAGACGGAAGATCTATATAAAAATGGTTATGTTTTTGCAAATGAAAGACAGCTTAAAAGCCGTAATGAGGTTGTGGGGCTCCTTCCTTCCGTAAGAGATAAAATTTATAATATAAGCATTTCTACTGGTCGTTCTGGGGAAGATGTTATATTAGTTGACAACTCATCAGCTGATAATAATCCAGATAACTACACTTTTATTACATCTATTGCTGACATTGCAAATATTAACTATGCTTATGTTCAGAAGGCGCTTTGTAAATTTAACATTTTTAAGTTTAATATTCTTAAAAAATATTATCCAAACATAAGATCCACGAGAGAGTTTATATATGACAGTAAATACCTTGGTAATATTAGATTGCATATAACTTCTCGCTATGAAAATCCGACACCGGAAGTTTTATTTGGTGCGTGTGTGAATGTTTTAATTAAAATAGCGGATAGTATTTCGAGCATCGAATCTACCTATGAGGGAACAAAGGAATTCACTGCAAAATTTATACATTCTGTTTTCAAAGACAAGCGTTGCAATTACACAGACCCTCATGGTGGTGGAGTTGGTATTTCGCAGAATGACAACAACGTTCCTATTGATTGGAAAATTGACTTATCTAAAGAAGATTGGTATGTATTCGAAGATAACTATGGAACAAGTGAAGAAAAGGCTTTCGTTGCATATTTTAAAAAGTATGTATCAACACTAAATAACAAATATGACAAGGTGTATTTAGTTCGTAATGAACGACAACTTGCTTTGTATTCATTTAATGGTGGAGAGCACTTTGAACCAGACTTTTTACTTTTCCTTCATTCCCAAAAACAGGATTATTATGAGCAACTCCAAGTGTTTATAGAACCTAAAGGATCACATCTAATTGAAAACGACAAAGAAAAGTGGAAAGAAGAATTTCTTCTTGAAATTGAAAAAAACTCCACACCAGTAGTTACATTGGTAGACAACAATAAGTATAGAATTTGGGGATTCCATTTCTACAATCATTATTTACGAGAGAAAGATTTTGAGGAGGATATGAATAAACTATAACATGCATATTTTATGCAGTATACTGAAGTTTAATGATAATGTTATACTATTTTCGTTGAAATTAAAAATTAGTTTTATGAAACAGAAAAATAGTATACAACATTAGGAATTATTTACTATCTCTATTTCTGTAAATAACCGCCTCAAATGCTCCACTAGCTTTCGCATCTGCCTTATTCAGCAAGTGAGCATATATGTCTGTTGTTGTTGAAACGTCCTTGTGACCAAGCCTTTTTGATACTGTCAATATGCTAACGCCAGAATCAATTAAAACAGATGCCTGAAAATGCCGAAACATGTGAGCATTTATATCAATACCAATCTTCTTTGAAAGCTTGTTATAGAAGCTTGTAACTGATGTAGGATTAATTGGAAGTCCGTTTGCTTG
>CAZKWP010000134.1:0-5504 GCA_964556555.1 uncultured Syntrophomonadaceae bacterium | reverse complement strand
TAAAGTATAAAGAAAAACCAAGGAAAACATTTGCCGGCTGGTCAAGAATGAGGTGCCTTTCAGCCAAGGAAAACACGGGAAAATATTTCGGACCAAAATTGGAACATTATTGCAAAATTATTGTCTATAGATTTAGTGGTTTATATACTTTAAGGTAAATAACAGCGGCAGAAGGAGCAGATGAGTATGACCAGAGCAAAGAAAAAACTAAAAAAACCACGATTAATTTTGGCTTTCCTAATTCTTGTTTTTATGTTAGTGATGGTTTCGGGTTTTGCCTACGGTTATCTTAATACTTATGTTGCTGCTCCCAGCGATCAAATTGTAGAAGGCGTTAAGATTGACAATGTTGATGTGGGCGGCCTGCAGCGGGAAGAGGCTTTGGCCAAAGTTAAGGCTGCGGCGAACAAGGCTTTAACGCAGACAGTGAATTTGAATTACAAGGATCGGTCCTGGAAGATAAGTCTAGCGAAATTAGGGGTTGGGACGGACCTGGACGCAGCGTTAAACGAGGCGGTCGAGTTTGGCCATGCGGGAAACATTTGGGAACGCTACCTCGAAACTAAGACGGCGAAGCACGAAGGGAAACAGCTCAACCTAAATTACCTGGTAGATAAGGACCGAACCTCGGCGATTATCGCGGAACTTACCCAGGAATTAAACACTAGTCCAGCTGATGCGGGGATCAGTATCAATGAGCGGGGCGAGTTGGTTACCACTTTCGATAAACCGGGGACCAGGGTAAACAGTGAGGCAGCAGCCCAGGAATTAGAGTCCCTCTTAAGCAACGGGATTAAAGAGCCTCAGAACCAACCATGGGAGATTTCGCTAACCTTAGTCAATAAATCGCCCAACATAACCCGGGAAGATTTGCGCAGCCAAAAAATAGACGGGATCTTAGCGGCCTACACAACCCGTTTTCAAACTAGTAATGTCAACCGGACTTATAACGTCAAAGTAGCTGCCGATGCGATTAACCATCAGATCATTAAACCAGGAGAAACTTTCTCTTTTAATAAAGTAGTGGGTCCGCGCAGTCAGGAAGCCGGCTATCGGGAAGCCTTAATCATTCAGCAGAATGAATTTGTTCCCGGCCTTGGCGGCGGGGTTTGTCAAGTATCCTCAACCTTGTATAATGCGGTGCTCTTGGCGGATTTACCAGTTGTGGAGCGCAGTAATCACTCTCTGCCGGTGGATTACGTCCCAGCCGGCCGAGATGCCACGGTTGCTTATGGGGCGAGGGACTTAAGGTTTACCAATAATACCCCGGGATACCTGCTGCTCCAGACAAAGGTGCAGGGGAACAGCTTAACCGTACAAATTTATGGTGATAAGTCCCATAAGAAAGAAGTGGAATTATCGAATCGGGTTATTGCCCGGACGGAACCGCAGATTGTGAAAAAGCCGAACCCGGAATTGGAGGAAGGCAAGGAAGTGGTGGAGCAGGCCGGCAAGGCGGGTTTGCAGGTGCAGGTTTACCGAACAATTAAAGAGCAAGGGAAATCCCTGCCGGCGCAGCTGATTTCAACCGATACTTATAAAGCGGTTAATAAAATTATCCAAGTCGGCACCAAGAATCTTGCCGAATCACCGACAGAAATCCCCCCGGGGGACGTACCGACCACACCGACGAAACCGCCAGTGAAACCTGGTGCTGATCCAACGGAACCGCGAGATGAACCGGGTACTGATTCAAATCCGTCGGATGAACCCGGCACTGACCCAGATCTGGTTGACTCGAGAAATAATCCCGGCACTGATCCAGATGGACCGCCGGACCAGCCGGTAATACCAGGATCTGCCACGGAGCCAACCCCGGATACTGACCCGTTAACCGATGCCGGGAACTAAACCGGGCCAAACGGAATAAACTCCAACCCGAGTAAATCCAAAACGGGAACTAATCCAAACTGTCAGCGGGTATGGTCAATGAATAATCGTTCATTAACCACCAAATCAGCAATTAACGGTTCAGCAGCTAGCGCATTACCCCGAGTAAAGCCACGACCAGCAGAAACAGAATTAAAACATCAATTGTGTTGGGGAAAACTAAAGTTTTTAAAAATGTGATTAAGGTGATTAATAAAAGTAAAAATTGCAGATTTTTATGGATAAAGAATATCATTTTATGGTGCATAACTTTCACCTCCTACTAAATTTTTGAACCGAATTTAACAAGCTACGAGTTGAATAGTTTCAAGATTTTACCGAAACCGGCTTTGCCGGTTTTTTCTTTTGCTCGTCATTCATACACTAGTAACGAATACTATTCACTGAGGAGGGATCCGGATGGCCAGAAAGGGTAAAAATAAGAACAAACAGCAACCTCCCGCGGTTAATTGGCGGCAAAATAAGTTAGATCCGGACTGGTTAAAGCCTTGGGAATTAAGCGTGCAAGCAATCTACTGGATTAACCCGGATAGCTGGAAGTTAAAAACCGACCGTGGGTTAAAACGTCTCGTCAAAGTCAACTGGTCCAAAGGAAAATTGTTATTTATTCAGAGTCTCCTCGATCATCTGGGCCAATCCGGCTTTAAAACCATCCCCAGGTTTATCCGCACGATGGATGAGACTGCCTGGGTACCGACCGGCAGCGGCAGTGCGGTCTATCTGTGTGATTGGGCAGATGGAAAACCCCTTAACCTGACCAACCCGGAAGAACTGTCCCAAACCACCCAGACGTTAGCCAAACTGCATAGTTGTCTGCGCACTTATGAAGCGCCGGCCGGCGCGGAATGTCTGGATAATCGGGGCCGCTGGCCAGAAATCTGGCGCCAGCAAGGCAAGCAGCTCCAGGCTTACCGGCAGTTGGCGGAAAATACGGCGGCCTTAAACCCTTTTGACCAATTTTTTCTGGAAAATTATACGGGACTGCAGAACCAACTCCTTTTTGCCCTGTCTTCCCTGGAGAACAGCCCCTACCAGGAATGTCTGGAAATGACGGCGGAGCAGCCTTTTGTTTGTCATAATGCTTTTCGGGAAGCGAATTTATTATTAACCAACAAACAAAAGATTCAGGTTTTTGGCTTTGAAAAGAGCGTCTACGATTTACGGGTTTACGAATTGGGCCGTTTTTTACAACGCGTACTTATTCAGGCTGACTGGGATATTGGTGTTGGGATGCGGGTTTTAACCGAATATGAGGACGTCTGGCCTCTGACCCCGGCCGAACGCCGCATCATGCTGGCTCAACTTTGGTTCCCCTATTTAAGTTGGACTTTTAGTCAGTACTACTACGCTGGCGGCAGAGAAATCCCGGCCGACCAACTATTGCGGGAGCTTAAGCGCGAACAGTCCTGTCAAAAAGCTCGGGAACAGTTTTTAACCTGGGCGCATGATTGGGCCCACTAAATAAAACAAGGACAGTTCGATTAATCCATTGTATTCGGGGAGTTTAAAAGTGGTTACTAAGTAGTGCCGAACTTCTTGTCTCATTTTTTCCGGAGCATCGGCATATCTTTGAAAAGAGAAGCATCTTGCGACTGCGACTGGAGGGTGGTGATTAAGTTTGGAAACGCCGGCATTAATAAAACCGAACCTAAGGGAATGGCTGAACGATACCATCCTCTGGGAGTATGATTTAACGGCTGATAGAGTGAAAACCTTGCAGGATGGATTTAAAATTGAAACTCGGGTTGGTTCCCGGTTTCTAAGATCAGCCCGGGCCGGCCAGGAAGCCTTGATTTTAGCGGAATATTTAACCAAATCCCTGATTCGGCAGGGTTTTAATTGGGTAACCCCGATCATCCGCAGCAAATACGGTGATTTGTTTATCGAAACTGAGGATAAGCAGGTTTATTATCTTACCCCTTGGGTAAAGGGCAAGGAACTGCAGTTGGGCCGATGGGTGCATTTGGAAGAGGCGGTAGCGATTTTGGCTAATCTGCAGGCGCGACAGGACGGGTATAAAGGTCCGGCTTTAGCCTCACGGGATTTTAGCCAAAGCTGGCCCGACTGGTTCAGCCAAAATCTGGTGGAGCTGGAGGAATGCTTGGCCATTGCTGAAGGCCAAGTTGAGCCGTCGGAGTTTGATTATTTATTTCTGGCGGAAGCCCCTAAAATTATTCAGCAAGCGCAGTTTTCCCTGGAACTGATTATTAAATCACCCTACCCGGACCTGGTTGAGCAGGCAAAGAACCAGGGAATGATCTGTCATGGGGAATTTTTAGGCCGAAACTTGATCCGAAATCGTCGGCAGGAGGTCTTTGTCACCAACTTTGACCTTTGCCGGCTCGACCTGCGCATGTATGATTTGGCAACGCTTTTGAAACGGGGACTGCCCCGCTACGGATGGGACTTTGATATAGCCTTCAACCTCTTGAAGCTGTATGAACTTAAAAATCCTTTGTTTCCCGGGGAATTAGATATTTTGTTAGCCTATTTAAATTTCCCGCATCGTTTTTGTATGGTGGCTCAGGATTATTATTTAAATGCGCCGGACCAGTTTCCAGGGGATTTGCAGACTATTCAAGATTTGGAACTGGCTTTGCTTGAGCTTCCGCTGCAGCAGGATTTCGTTTGGCAATTTGTACACCAGTTTGCTCTGGACCTGTACTCAGGCATCTCTCCAGAATTTCTCCACAGCCTCGATATAGTTCCTTAACTAACGTCCAGGAGGCTTGCAGCTGGTTGGCAATATAGTTGTAGGCTTCATTTGGATTGAACCGTTGGTTAAAGGAGTAAATATCCAATGAGGCGTAGCTTTGCTGGGCAAAGGTGTGAATCGCTAAATGGGCGTCGTCTATAAGCACCACTCCGCTGATCCGGGTGGAATCTAATTGGGAGAAAGCAACCTCGCGGATTTCTGCTCCAGCCAAGCTGGTTCCGGTCATGACAATTTCCTTTAATCCTGAAAAGTCCTGCAAAACCGCGGGGTTGCATTGATACAGTTCCGCCATAATCTGACGACCACAGGGATCGGACAATGTCTACTCCTCCTCTTCAATTTATTAAGCGTACTACAACTACTCTATTATACGGAGCAGGCATGTCTTTTGTTAATCAATTAACGATTTAATCTTGGCGAGGGGGGTTTATTATGGATGACGAGCAATCAAAGCTGCAGGAGGCTTATGCTCTGACGGAAGAAGGGGAACAAACGCCGGGGCCTCCGGTCGGTCAAGGCTCGGTTCGGGCGTGGATTCAGATACCCGGGGAACTGTCGCCCCCGAAAAAAATCAATGCCGTGATTTTAACCCCGGAAATTGCCCATATTGAGCGGGGGACTGCAGTTTGGGAGGTTTACGGAACTTTAACCAGTTTCGTTTATTATGATTCAGTTCATTATGATTCACTGGACACTGCTGCGGCAGCAACAGCCGAGGCGGTAAATAAGACGGAGGTTTTAGCTGACGATTATTTTTTGGATTTAGCCGAAGCCTTTCCAGAAAAACCGATGGAAGGGTTTGGCGAACCAGCGGCGGTTAATCTCCTGGACTTAGAGATCCTGGAAGGGGAAGCATGGGAAATCTCCCCCGGGGTTCGGTGTTTAAAGCACCAGGTTC
>CAZKWP010000133.1:0-5632 GCA_964556555.1 uncultured Syntrophomonadaceae bacterium | reverse complement strand
ACCCTTTAGAATTTCCGGGTCCTCGTATAGCTGTAAACGTTTTATCAGGGGTTATCATAGTAAGGTGGTTAACTCGTGCCTGACAATAACTTATCAATGACGTGGATGCTAAAGATTTAGATCCCAATAGAACTAATATAAGAACAACAAGGGGTTTTAAAAAGCTTAACGGATGAGTTGAATATATTGAGTGTGGGAACCAGCCCGAGTGAGTGTACGGCATTGGACGGGCTATGAAGCCAGAAGCTGGCTAATTACTTGGTGAGTAGTTTACTCTTATTTGTCATTATGAGGAGAGCATTATGAGAAATACTATATTAATATGGCTTTTGCTTATGGTAACGATTCTAACGGGATGTACAAATTCACAGCAGGCCAACAATATTAAGGAGAAACCTCTTACTCATTCTCAGATTAATGAAATTATAGCAACAAGCAATGAAGGTCTCATTAAAGATATAGATTTGTCTGAAGTTACTAAACCTGATCCAGATCAACAAGCCGAAATCAATCAAAAAATGCGGAACCTGGGGGAAAAACTTAAAGGTAAAGTTACTATAGAAAATACAAATATCGTTATTGCCCGGGTTAACGGGGAGGCTGTTACGGCAGCAGATTGGTATTTTGAGAAAAACTGGGAAGCCGGAAAGGCAGAAAATAAAAATGAACCTGCTCCTTCTAATGAAGAAATATTTAATAACCTGCTGAAATTAAAAGTAGTAAGCAGTACTGCGAGAAAACTAGGGTTATATCCTCCTGATAATCAGATTAATGCTTACATGGATGATCAACGAAAATATATGGAGAAACTTCGACTGGAGGAAAATACGGTCTTGCTAAAGGCTTGGAATATTTCGGAGGAAGAATAATATTATGCAAGAGCTTTGCAGATGCTGGGGTAAATATACAGACCATTGCTGAATTAGCCAGACACGCGAATCTAACCTACCAGGATTTATAATGAGAATAGACCGGAAGAAAACTTGAGAGCGTTAGAAAGGATATAATTTCACGAGAATATCTTAGTATACAAATAACAACACCGAAATAATGGAGTTGATTCAAACAAAACATAAACATATAATAGAAATCAATACATTTCTTGGGGGTGTTTACATGAGGCAGGATATATTAAAGGAAGTGTTGAAGATTGCATCAAGAACATATGGTTTTATACATAAATCAACCCCGGCAATAATTAATGATGAGACGGGATTTTTAATTTGGGATTACATTATTTATAATGAGTTGACGTTTTTGAATTCACAGACAGGAAAAATAATATCTTTATATACTTCTTTATTAGATGAAAAAATGGAGAAAAAATATAATGAGTTTGCTGAAAAATACGGTTCTTAACAGACGCAAGTATCTATATTACTATATAACTACCCCTTTGCAATAGCACCCGCCCATACGCCCGAAGTATCCCCCTTGTCAGCAACTTATGATAAATAAACAATCATTAAGGTAGCAAACATGCTTATGCATCCAACAGATGAGACTATTTTCATTATTTGCTGACCATATTTAGAAAAAGTGTTAACCCCAGTAGTTATCAGAGCAACTATTATTTCTCCATAGGGTATGGCTGCTATGGCTGATGAATGTATCACTTCCTAATTTCAGCAAAATAACCGCCTCGTAATTCTCTTCAAGTACCCAGAGTTATGTTTCTTTATTATGGAAAGGACATCAATAACTAATTCCCAACTGACGACCTTCTGGAGTAACTACCACTTCTGCTTGTTCTAATAACGAGATTATTTTATCATCATCTATCCACAAAGGACTTTTTACAGCATATCCCTGTTCCTCTTCTTGTAAATATTTTTGCAGGTAGACACCCCAATTAGCTTTAGCCAAACTGTCAATAAAGTACGGCACATTTGTCAAGATCATGGAATCAGCTATACAATTTCTGCTGAATGTAAAGGCGGTATTGTTTTAACTGATGTAAAAAATAAAAGGAATGATTTGGCACATGGGACAACCTCATTTGTTGAGTGTGGCAGAGATTATACTGTCGATGACTTGATAAAGATTAAAGATCAAACTGTTTTATTTTTAGATGGAATTATAGCTGGCATGAAAAGTTATTATGATGAGAAGAAATATTTGTTGTCAGCTAATATGTAAGCCTTACAAGCGCATGTTTTGCACCAGAAGAATATTTCTATAATTGTTGAAAATAATATATTGAACGTATAGCCCCTAGCCTCAACAACGAGATCATCATCGCTATTGAAACCATGCCTAAGCAGCAGACCCAGTCTGATATTATCGGTACGTTTTCAAGCAGTTAACAGAACGTTCTGGTCATACTATTCATTACCTAAAGGTGCAGAAGCTCCGGCCAGCAACAACCGATCATTATTTCTGACATCTAGCACGCTCAAGGCGAACTGGTACTCAGATTTTACCAAGCAATATAGCCACGGTCTGGTCCAGGTAGAAGTGCAGTTTGGGAAAGTTCAAGGATTTCTGCGGGTTCAAGATGGCCTTTGTTGAAAAGCGGTTAGCCCTGGATCAAACCGTCCCCACTTGCGTACTTAGGTTACGTTACTCGACGATACAGCCCTGCGAATATAATGAAACCTGCTACCACTAGTGTAAAACCGGGATGAAGCGCCGCGTACGCGATTGCTATGAACGGCAACAACAATAACCTCACCAGTATCTGCAATGACTCGCTACCAGCTATGAACCCGGCAATGGGAGGAGAGAAGCGATAATAGAAATTGACGAATTCTTGTCCGCATCTATTGCCGAGCAGGCACTTGTCCCGGAACTGTCTTAGCAAAACAACTGCAGGCTCGAATTTTGTGCCGAAGGCAGCTGTAGCAATAAAGCATTCATCCGACGTGATGTTGGTTATGGTCAAGGTAGTTTGGGCTGTTGCCTTACGGCCTGTGCTGTCTGTGACTTCAAGGTTTATAGCGCAAGTATGGTTGCCGCTGAAATCGGGGGTCAACCCGCAAGCGGTTTGCAAAACATCCCAATTGACATGGACCTGCGCTTGATCGGATACAATATCAAATATTCCGTCGCCATTGATATCCCAGGAATATTTTGTTATATAATCACCATAGTAAATATCGGGATCGCTTGAATTACTGCCGTTCAGATCCAAGCCATTTTCCCAGCTGATTTCATAAGGCCCGCCTGGATCAGCTGACGGAACGCCTATTATGTCGACAGAAACGGTTTTTGAAGCATAAGCTGTTTTTCCTGCGTCATCAACAACCCGGAGAACAATAGTAAACATACCGGCCTGGCAGTATTCATGATGAACTGTTTTGCCCTGGCTCTCTACCTGAAAATCTCCCGGCAGATTTGAAGGGCAATCAAAATCCCACTCGAATCTTACAATGGAATGATTCGGTTCCGAATGAAACGATGATGAAGCATCCAGGATCAAGGTTTCACCTGCAATGATCTGTTGGGGGGAAATTGCGATAATGGGGACAAGTGCCGGTTCGGTAACGTTGTTGGTAACCGGCTGCTCCTGAAAAGCCTCAAGCAATTCTCCGCTGGAAGCCTGTATTGTTCCTGGAATATAACTCACCGTAACTGCTTCCTGGTATTTTACTGATCCAGACAATGTCAATATCATATTTTTATGATCCGCATCCAAGCTTATTGATGCCACCGCCACACTATTGCCGGCTGATACAAAGAATTGGTTTTGGCATCCGACGGGATCAGCCATGTCTTTGTTGAAGGTTAACACCACCATGCCACCATTAATATCTGTATATGCTCCGGTTGCCAGCAATGGAATAAGGTTAAGTCCGGTCGGGATATTTATCTGACCATAAGTATTGCTCCCCCAGCCTAACAGGGTGCCATCATCCTTAAGAGCTAGATTATGGGCTCCCCCTGCATCGGCAGCGATAACTCCGTGCATGCCTGCCGGTACGTCAGTTTGCCCGCTGTTATTGTCTCCCCAGGCGATTACGGTCCCATCAGACTTGAGGGCCAAGCTGTGGGTTGCGCCTGCTGCTATGGCCACCACCCCGGTTAAGCCTGCCGGTACGTCAGTTTGCCCGCTGTTATTGTCTCCCCAGGCGATTACTGTTCCATCAGATTTAAGGGCCAAACTGTGGGTTCCTCCTGCGGCGATTGCCACGACGCCGTTTAAGTTTGTCGGCATGCTTGTTTGACCATAATAATCACTGCCCCAGCCTACCACCGTCCCATTCTCCTTTAGTGCTAAAGAATGAACGGATCCCGCGGCGATTGCTATTACATGATCCAAATCTGCAGGCACATTGGTCTGGCCACCGCCATTATTGCCCCAGGCTGCCACCGTTCCGTCAGATCTTAAGGCCAAACCAAAGCTTGCCCCCGAAGCGATGGCAACGGCATCATGCAGATCTGCCGGTATATTGGCTTGACCGTATTGGCTCATGCCCCAGTGCACTACGGTGCCATCCGATTTGAGCGCATAGCTGTGGTAATCCCCGGCAGCTACAGCCACCGCCCCAGTCAATGATCCTGGTACAGTTATCTGGCCATATTGGTTCCATCCCCAGGCTGCTACCGTTCCGTCCGGTTTCACAGCCAAACTGTGGTGGAGTCCTGCTGCTATCCTTTGATTAAAATGATTTGATTCGTTAAATTGTGCGGCTGCCGAATCCGGTACAGAAATAGAAAAATGAAGTATAAAAAAGAAGAAAATCAAGGCGGCGATTATATAACATTTGCATCGAATCTGCATACGACCACACTCCTAATAGTTCTTAGCGCAAGAGCGCAATATGCTTGCTTTTATTTTAGCACTGCAACAGCCAATTGGTATAGTATGGGAATTTTGACGACATATCAATATTATGATAAATCTGCGATGGGAGTCCGCCACCGGGTTGTACCCGGCAGTCAACGCCGTTAGCGAGAGGGATAATAGTTGCTATTTTAAAAGCTGATTATTCTCAAAGAAGCCTCTCCAGGGATCATCACTGTTTATTCTCTGGAGGGCTTCCCGGATATCAACCCCATCGGGTGCAGTCGTGTTTAGTTCATCCCAGGTAATGGGCATGGACACTTTGGCACCTTTCCTTGCTCTTAGGGAATAAGGTGCAATACTTGTGGCGCCTCTGCCATTTCGCATCCAGTCAATAAATATTTTGTTTTTTCGTTTTGCTTTTCTGATATTGCTGGTGTATCGTTGCGGCCACTGCTGCTCCATCACCTCTGCAATACGTTTAGCAAAACCGTAAAATACATCCCAGGAAACAGTAGGTTTGAATGGGACGACCACATGATATCCTTTGCCGCCGCTGGTTTTAAGATAGGAAATAAGCGAAAGCTCAGTAAGAACACTTTTGAGGTCCTTAACACCCTGCCGTACCGTGGTTAGGTCCATTCCTTCATCCGGATCCAGATCGAACACCATTATATCAGGCTTTTCCAGCTCATCTACACGGCTTCCCCAGGTGTGAAATTCCAGCGTTCCCATCTGCGCTTCAGATATCAGGCCGAACATATTTTCAATATAGAAATAGTCTTCTATTCCACCATCGCCGGCTGGAACAGGTATTGGAACGATACCCTTGCTGCTCTGCCCGGGATGCTTCTTGTAAAAGCAGGTCTGGGATACACCCTTCGGACAGCGCACAATGCTGAGGAT
>CAZKWP010000132.1:2194-5713 GCA_964556555.1 uncultured Syntrophomonadaceae bacterium | reverse complement strand
CCCTGGAAGGCAAATATTTCGTGGGCTACGCGGATAACCTGGCCTTTGGCCAAGAAACCAGCGCCTGGGCGAGACTTTACAATCCTCCCCATTCGGGAGTGAATCTGCACGTTACGGTCTGGACGGTGAGTGATGTTTCAGAATCTCCTTTTCGGGTGCAGATCTGGTTTAATGCTGCCGCGCCTGGAACCCCCCGGGAGTCGGACCTGGTTACTCCCGCTAATACCGCGCTTCGCCCGCTGCCCCGTCCCCGCATTAAGCTGGAGTATGCGACGCAGGTAACGGGTGATCCCACTGGCGGGATTAAAGCTTTTGTGCGGCGGGGGCAGCCCGAATCTACCTTGGTAGATGATGAACAGGGGAAATTTATCTTCCCCCCGGGCGGTTCATTTTTGGTCTTCTTATCCAACCCGGAAACCCCGGAACTCGCTGCGGACGGCAGAGTTGCTTTTGGCTGGTGGGAAGAGCCGATCCACTGCTAGGCGGGGAATTAAAAAAAGGGATACGGTAAAAGCCGTATCCCTCGTCTATTTTCAAGCAAATAAAAAACGCCAGGTTTTTGCCTGGCGTTTTTGCAGCGCGGATTCTCATGGAAAATGATCAGGCCTTTAACGGAAACCCAGCCAACCGCAACTTGGTTGTCACCTTTGGCCCTACGACCCGGAGTATCCCGGCGCAGACCACTCCTTACGAGATTATCATTTTGTGTCTAATCAGGCGCTGAATCCTTGAACCGCACATAAAAAGTCGTCCCCGCCGAATCGTTCTCGACATCCAGAACCGCGTTATGCATTTGGGCTATGTTGTAACAGACGGCCAGTCCCAGGCCGGTACCCCGGTCTTTCGTTGTAAAAAAGGGAGTGCCTAATTTCTCCAGCACCTCCGGCGGCATCAAGCCGCCTTGGTCTTTTACCGCCAGGGTCACTCCAGCCGCTTCCTGATAGGTTTTGATGGTTAAACAACCGCCGGGGGTCATCGCTTCCAAGCCGTTATAGACCAGGTTCAAAATCATTTGGTGAATCTCATTTTTACTCATAAGGATGTGGGGAATATCCCCCAGCTCCAGTTCGATATTCTTGTCTTGTTTCAGGGCATCTGCCTGCATCAGAGGGAGGATATTCCGGATTTTCTGATTGAGACTCTGCTGTTCCATGCCCAGCGTCTTCGTTTTGGCCAGGGAAAGAAACTCCGTGATAATGGCGTTCGCCCGGTCCAGTTCGGCAATCATTAATTCTAAAAATTCCAGGTCCGGCGCATAGCGGTCTTTTTTCATCATTAATTGCAGGAAACCGCGGACCGTAGTCATGGGATTACGGATTTCATGGCCAATTCCGGCAGCCATTTGTCCAATCAGGTTCAGGCGGTCTAAACGAGCCAGCTCACTTTCGTAACGTTTTAACTCGGTAATATCATTAATAATTCCCAAAATACACTCCTCGCCTTGCCAGCTGATGACCGCCCCGGAGATTAAGCAGGTGATTATTTCTCCGGATTTTTTAAATAACTCAGATTCAAAATTCTGCACAAATCTTTCTGCCGCCGCTTTTTCCAAAAATTGTTCGCATTTACTTACATCTGCCCAATTTTTAGTCACCATAACCTTAGTGCCGATTATATCTTCCCGGGTATAGCCGCTGCTCTTAATGAAGGCATCATTAATCTCCAGATAAGCTCCGGAATCGGCGGAGATGATCATCATTGGCTGCGGGCTAAGGTTAAAAGTTTTATGAAACCGCACTTCGGATAAAAGCAAATCCGCTCGAGTTTGCTTAAGCTCGGTAATATCGATTCCGGATCCGAGAATACATTTGACCCCATTGAATTCTATTAAATTGAAAGAGTAAAGGAGGTCGGCGACCTCGCCCGACTTTTTCCGGCTTTTAATTTCAATATTGCGGAGTTTGCCTTCTTTCAATAGCCGATCCCCTACACTTTGCATGCTGAATGGGTTTCCCCGGGAAAATAATTTAACCGCGCTTTGGCCGATAATTTCTTCGCGGGAGTACCCGGACAAATCTAAAAAGGCATCGTTTACCTCCAGTAAAACCCGGTCTTCGAGTCGGGCAATCGCCAGCAGCATTTGGTTGTTATAAAAAGCTTTGGAATACTTTTCTTCCGATACGCGCAGAGCCGCTTCGGACTTTTTCCGCTCCGTTATGTCTACCGCGGAGATCAGCAGACACTTTTCATTGTTGATATCGATCGTGGCAAAAGAGGAAATGGTATAACCAGTCGCGCCATTTCGTTTCTGGTATCGGGTTTCCGTATTCAGCACATGCTCATTGGCCGAAAGCCGGCTCAGGAGGCGTTCTCTCTTTTTGGGATTTGTCCAGAGGCTTAAGGCAACGGAACTTTGATTAAGCATTTCTTCCCGCTTCAAACCGAACATCTTGGCATATTTATTATTTACATCAAGATAAACCCCGTCTTTAAGCCGGGAGATGGCCATAGGCGTTTGATTATAATGAAAGACCTTGGAAAACTTTTCTTCGGATAAACGGAAGTCCACCTCTTTCTTTTTCCACTTGGTCTTGTCTTGAATAACCATCCCGGATAAAAGCTGGCCGTGCCGATCCCTGAATAAATAGGTGGTAACATCGGCCGGAAAATGGGAGCCGTCTGGCCGCCGCAGCAGCATTTCCGTCCGGTGTCTTACTGTTTCGGTTCCGGCTGGTAAAGCCTGCCTCCCCTGAGGGTCATCCCGGTCAACCGTTTCCTTTCTGATGAACGCCCGCAGTTCAGCTGGATTCTTTTTTAAATAAAGATTCGCGGCCTGATTGGCCGAGAGAACGGTTCCGTCTGGTTTAGCCAATAAAACGCCATTCGGGGTGTAATCAATTATCGCCAAAAAACATTCGGCAAGCTCTGTCAGTTCTGCTTGAACTTCTACATGTTCCGTTACGTCATTTAAACTCAGGATCAAGAGATCGACGGCACCGGCGGCATCGAAAACCGGCACCAGCTTCCAGTCCCAATAAGTGACTCCCCATTCGGGGTGGACGGGGAATTCGAACGGTCTGGCCGAACCGGCAACGGTTTTTTTCGTTCGGACCGCGTCTTCCAAAACTTGTCGATCCGCATCGGGAACAATTTTCCAAAAAGTATGACCCTTAAGATCCGCGGCATCTCCAGCGAATCTTTGATCAAATACCGCGTTAGTTCGAACAATATGGAAGTCGCGATCTAAAATAACGGCCGCCGGAATCGTATTCATAAAGAAAGCATCTAAAACTGCTTCGGATCTTTGGCTCGTTTCTATATCGGATCTTTGGCTATCCTGCGGCATGTCCCCGGTTAAGCGAGGATGCTCTGGTTTAAAATAACTGTTCAGGTCCCTGATTTCACCCGGCACCGGGCTGTTTCCAGAAATTTGTGCTTCTGGCCTAGCCAAAATCATTCATCCCCCATCTTTCAGTTCCGTTGATTAATGGAGTTGGTTAGTTGGTGGGTTGGTTTGTTTGTTGGTTGGTTAATTGGTTGGTTGGAGCTAGTTAGCTGGATAGTCGTTGAGTTTCTTAA
>CAZKWP010000132.1:0-2094 GCA_964556555.1 uncultured Syntrophomonadaceae bacterium | reverse complement strand
TTATCTAAATCTGAATCATTCTTTAAAATTTCATAGCAACTTTGTATATTAAACAGACCTTTTAATTTTTCCTGCAGAGAAAATGTTATATTTTGTCACAATTCTGTATTTAGGGAAAAAAAATAACCAAGAATCGGAAGACGCCCGGTTTTTAAAGGTCAACCAGCTTCGAATTACCGCCTTATCCCAAAGTGAGTGAATCAGGCATTAAGGCCCAAATAACTTAATGCTTCTTCCGGGTTATCGGCATCGGTGACGATGACGTCGATATTTGCGTCAGAAAAAACATAGGCTGGTCCTTTATTGCCGAAACCTCTTTTCACCACAACGAAATCAACCATCTGCCCGGCGATAAATTCTGCTGTTAAAATCCCTTTGCTTTTTTCCGTTTTGCTGAAAGGATTTACAATGATCTCTTTCTTCACCGCCACCTTTTCTGCTGCTTTGAAGGTCACCAGCATGAAATACAAGGCTTCTCCAAAATGTGCGCTGATGGATGCTTGATCATCCGTTAAAGGCAGGGCGTAAACGATTTCTTCCTTCTGCAGGGGTTCGTAGTGGATAAGGATCTGGTCAATGTTCTTGATTTCCGCTTTAATACGCTCCTCGATTTTATCAGTAATCAAATACGCCTTATCTAAGCTATGCGTTTTGATTACAATGCCGATTTCAATAAACTTAAACCGCCCGGAGCTGCGGCCTTTTAGGGATTTCATTTCAACCACCTGAGGGGTCTCCATGATGATCTTTTCCACTTTGCTGAGCGTCTCGTAATCCAAAGAAGCATCTAAGAGAACCCTGGCCCCGTCTTTTAATATTTGAAAGCCGGTTTGAGCAATAAAGCCAACCACGATAAGGGCGGCTATTTTATCCAATTGATACCCCAGCGAGCTGGATACAACCGCGACTAAAACTACCGCGTTGCTTAAAACATCCGTGTGGATGTGGGCCGCGTCCGCCAGTAAAATCGGTGAATTCGTTTTTTGGCCAATCTTCTTTTCATATGTTGAAAACCACAAGGTGATCGCTACGGATACCAGTAAGGCCAGAATCGCAATCCCCGAGTTTTTAATTTCAATCGAAGTTGTATGGATTACCTCCAGCACAATTTCGTAACCGGTATAAAGAATAATAACGGCAATGCAAACCGACAGCAGATTCTCTATTTTATAAAGCCCGTAGGGAAATGACTTGGTTTTACGTTTGGCAATCTTTAACCCGGCAAAAACGGTCAAAGAAGCAACAAAGTCCGCCAGGGTATGAAAAGCTTCCGCTTTCAGGGCTATACTTCCCGATACGGATGCGGACAGATATTTAATGGTAAAGATCAGGAGATTAACCGACATCGACATCAGTGCGGTTCTTTCGCTTAGCTCCATTGCATTCACCACGGTCACCTCCTTTTCTTCCTTGCCTCTTTTAGATTCTTTATCCAGGGCCTATTCTCCTTCCGCAACCAACTATTCACCCTCAGCTTCACTAAGCAGCCTCATTCGAGCAACGAAACAGCAGGGGGTAACCCCTGCTGTTTAACCCGCAACTATCGGTTATTCGTCTGCCAGTTGCTTGTTGATCTCGTCCAGTCTTTTTTGCAGCAGATCCTTCTGCGCGGTCAGCGTCTCTTTGTCCGCAATGCCAACAGCTTCTTGATTGAAAAAGCCTCCGAATCCGCGTCGGTATCCCAGGCCGGCTCCCATTCCCCGGTCAAATCCTCGCCGGCATCCCCAGCCAGATCTCAGTCCCCGGCCAAATCCACAGCCCATGCCAGCTCTTAGTCCCCGGCCAAATCCACGGCCCATGCCAGCTCCGTATCCGCCAACATCAGCTCCGCTGCAGACACCTAAACCTCTTCCAGTCATTGATCCGCGACCCATCGGTCCTGTTCCGTCTCTTCCAGGCATAGTAATCGCTCCTTGTATATTATATTTAGGTTTTTAAGGATACCTATAAACCTTAATAACCTTAAACCTGTCTTGGTTAAGCTCTAACCATGTTTGACCCGCATTCCGGGCACTTCAGGGCATTGCAAGGCTCTGCCCGTTTATGCTCCACTTTGGTACCACAATTAGGACATACGCAAAAACCGGCTGGGCC
>CAZKWP010000131.1:0-5813 GCA_964556555.1 uncultured Syntrophomonadaceae bacterium | reverse complement strand
CTGCAACCGGAACGGATGCAGGCAAGACCTTTGTAACCGGCTTAATCGTTAAAAAACTGCGTGAGGCTGGTTACAACGCCGGCTATTACAAAGCAGCCTTAAGCGGGGCGGATATAACAGAAAATGGTGTTCTTCCCGGAGACGCGGATTATGTTAATCGTATAGGCAACATCGGAGAAAGAATGGAAAATCTGGTTTCATATGTTTATAAAAACGCGGTATCTCCCCATTTGGCATCCAGGCTGGAAGGCAATCCAGTGGAAATTGAGGTGGTTAAAACAGCTTTTCAGAAAGCATTGGATAAATATGATTTTGTGACAATGGAAGGCAGCGGGGGGATTATTTGTCCGATTCGATTTGATAATAAGAAGATTTGGCTGGAGGATATTATTAAAGAGCTGAACCTTAAATCTTTGATTATTGCGGACGCCGGCTTGGGCACTATCAACTCAGTGGTTTTGACGGTCGAATATATGAAGCAGAAAAAACTTCCGATTAAAGGGATAATCCTTAATCATTATCACGAGGGCAACTTCATGGAAGAGGAGAATAAAAAAATGGTTGAGATCATGACCGGGCTTTCCGTAATTGCCTGCGTGAAAGATCATGCTGCAGAACTCGACCTGGACGCGGATAAACTGGCTGTGTTATATGGGTAGGCAGAAAGAAGGATAATCATGAATTTGGCAGAGAAAGATTTAAAATATATCTGGCATCCTTGCTCCCAAATGAAAGATTATGAGGAACTCAGACCGATCATTATTGATCGTGGCAAAGGGGTATACCTCTATGATAAAGACGGGAAAGAATACATCGATATTGTCAGTTCCTGGTGGTGCAATCTCTTAGGCCACTGCAACCCTAAAATCAATGAATGCATTAAAAACCAGCTAAACCGGTTGGAACACGTCATCTTTGCTAATTTTTCCCATGAACCGGCCATTACCCTTTGCGAACAGCTAATAGAGGTTATCCCCCCGGGTCTTACCAAGTTCAACTTTTCCGATAATGGTTCAGCGTCAGTAGAATGCGCTTTGAAAATGAGTTTTCAGTATCAGTACCAGACTGGTCATCCGGAGAAAACCAGGTTTATGTGTCTTACCGAAGGATACCATGGAGAAACAATCGGGGCATTATCTGTGGGCAGTATGGATTTATACGCCAAAATATATCGGCCTATGCTGATGGATACAATTCACGTAAAAGCGCCGGATTGTTACCGTTGCCCCTATGGAAATTGCAGAGACTACTGCAATGCGGAATGTTTCGTAAATGCAGAAAAAGCATTTGCCGATCATGCGGATGAAACCTGTGCCATAATTGTAGAACCATTACTACAGGGAGGCGCGGGAATGAGAATCTATCCCGCCATTTATTTAAAGAAGCTGCGTGCTTTATGCGATAAATATAGGGTTCTTTTAATTGCAGATGAAATTGCCACCGGATTTGGCCGTACCGGAAAAATGTTTGCCTTTGAGCATGCCGGTGTAAGCCCGGATATCCTGTGTATTTCTAAAGGCTTAACTGGCGGGTATATGCCAATGGCGATTACGATCACAACTAATGATATTTACGAAGCATTTTATGCTGACTACAACGAGGGTAAAGCCTTTATGCATAGTCACACCTACAGCGGAAATCCGTTAGGCTGTTCTGCGGCACTGGCTGTTCAGAAGATTTTAAGAGAAGAACATATATTGGAAAATGCTGAATTAAGGGCTAAATATCTTGGTGATAAACTGAACGGGGCACTATCAGACCATCCGCATATCGGTGAAATCCGTCATATTGGTCTGATTAATGCGATGGAATTGGTTACAGATAAGAATACTAAGGGAGAATATGATCCAAAACTGAGAATTGGTTATCAAATTTATAAGAAGGCATTGGGAAAAGGCTTAATCTTAAGACCGTTGGGAAATGTATTATATTTCAATCCGCCTTTGATTATTAACGAGGAAGAAATCGATAAAGCGGTGTCTATATGTTCAGAATCAATCAAGGAAGTTATTGGAGATTAGATCTGAAAGCGGTTCACAAAACTTATTCTTTGTTTTTATCATCTACATTGGAGGAAGGTTTCATTGTCGGTTGTCCTATAAGGTTAACAGAGAAGCCTTGGAAGCCATTTCTCTTCTCTTTGCTTCCATACCCAAAAGGGCCATAATGCCGCGTGTAATTATCCCTTCTGACAATAATAAGGTGAAGTCTATATACTTTGCTCATGGGGTTAGATAGGCAAAAGCCCCCAAACAAGGCCACCCGGTACAATTCCAAGAATGTACTGAGTGGTCTTTTGGTTTGCGCAGAGCGCGGCGCGAATTATCGCCGGATTACACGTGCCTCCGGAGAAGTGGTATGGCGTTACGCCAACCGTGTGGAACGCAGAAGTTGCACACAGTCCTCATCAATTGCCGAGAAGGATATACCTTCAGTTAATTTGCAAGGAACTCGGTATGGATACTTTCGACCAAGAACGTGTCAGAGATTCGCTGGACCATATCCAAATTGTCCATGCTTGCTCCATCTCTTTCGAGTACAAGCATACCCAGCGCTTGGCCGTTGGTGATAGTAGGATGGGATACAGGCATTTCGACAAAAAACGGAAAGGATTGTCGCCTAATTTTTGTCCCATGATGGGACAACGGAATTAATTTTTAATACAAATTTAGGGGATAGGCGATTCACCGATTAACCCTATGAATAACGCTTTTTATTGATCAAAACCCCTTTAAAAGCTGATGGAAAGCAATTGAAAGACTATCGGATAAATTTTTGCCTTGCCGGGTTCCGGCGAGTTTTTTGTCTGAAGATCAGGACCGGATATTGCATAAGCCCTATACGCAGGAACAAATCGATGCATTGAAAACAATAATCAAAGTCAGACCCAAAACCATGGAAAATATACCGGAAGAATAGCTGCGAGTTTAAACTGTTTAAGTGTTTTAGTTGTTGACAATGAGTAACATGTTGCATATAATGAATACGCAACATGTTACTCTAATTTTATTTGCGAGGATTTACGATGAATGAATTAGAAAAGAAAGCATACATTTTCGGGGCGATATTTGCATTGTCTAACAAATTGCAGGTGATCGGGGATAAATTTGATGTAAATATCACAATTAAACAGTGGCTTTTCTTAGTAGGGGTTTCGAAATTCAGCGAGCCGCCGACCGTAAGTGAAGTAGCCAACCATGTTGGCTACTCACGCCAAAATGCCAAGCGAATGGCGGAAGCGCTGCAGAAACGTGGCTTTGTCACCATAACCAGAGATGAAAACGATGCCCGTGCTTTACGAATTGCCCGGACGCCAAAGTGCATAGAATACTTTGCAGGGCGGGGTCAGAGAGAATTGGAATTCCTGGAGGAGCTTTTCAATGGATTTGATGCTGAACTAACCGCTGGGCTTTACCAGGGCTTATCGAAGCTTGAAAAAAACATTGCCAAGATGACAGATAATGATGATGTAAGCGACAGTGACAGCTAAGGGGGTAATCGCGTCGGTTTTGCCTTTACCCTACTGCGTACGTAAGTTGAGGCGAATGATATGAGGAGGGGACGGGATGGATAAAAAAGTGGTCCGAAATCTGGGGGTATTTATTTCCATTGTGATTATCAGCGGGTGGTTAGGGGTTCTGGTTGATTCGGTCCTCACCGGGCAGCCCGAAGGGGGATACCCTTGGGATGGGGATATGGCTGGTATTGCCTCTGCTAACTGCCTTGGCAATCATTTTGGTTTCACGGCTCAGTTTTAAAGAGCTTGGTTTAATACCAAATTTTAAAGGAAATATAAAATGGTACCTGGCTTCAATTCTAATTTTCCCGGTTGTAACTACCTGCAGCATATCTGCTGATGTAAATTACAACCGGCTTAGAAAGGGAGTATTTATAGTATGAAAATTGGTAAATGGGTAATAATGGTTGCCATTATAGTGGGTTGCGTACTATTTGATATCGTCCTGCATCTTGTTACAAGTGTATACAGCACTATGCCTGATAATCCAAACTATAGCATAGTAGCGAAGATGCTCGGGACGGAAATCACCGTCTCCCTTTGGGCACTGCTTTCTTTTTCCGGTGCTGCTTATGTTTATTGCCGGATCAGAAAGGCGATTCCAGGAGAGGGTGTAAAAAAAGGACTGCGGTACGGGTCGGCAATAGCACTGCTTTGGCTGTCTGCCATGCTGGAGGGGGCAGCCCTGTTTGGTAATCCAATAATTAACGAATTTGTGGTTGGCCTTAGTGATGCGATACCGGTTTTTTTAATGGGTATTCTATTAAGTTTGTTAAAAGATGAGAAAGGTAAGAATGCTGCGGCAGAGCCATTTACTCCTGGACAGAAGATGATGGCTGTACTCATGTTCACCGGGACATTCTTAATTGGACGGTATGTTGCATATTTCACAGGAGCGATCCAATCAGGACACCAAGCAAGCCCGTTTTATACATTTTTCTGGACGCTGCTTATGGGCGCCTGTATTGGGGTAGTCTGTATTTTGCTGGGGAATAACGGAAATACGTTGTGTTTGAAACGTAGAGCAGCAAAATTTGGATTCTTGATTTTTGGAGTTAACTGGGCTGCGTTTCTTTTCTTTATGCCCTTATTGTTTTCTGGCTATTTGATCGACGTGTTGTCCAGAATCATTATAGACACCTTGCTGGTAACGATTGGATACTATTTAACATTCAGCCCAAGATTGAGCTCCTTGATGCACCGGATTTCAAAGTTTAGGATTGGAGATAACGGGATGACGAATTCCTCAAGCAGAATCATTTTGTTCCTGCTGATAAGCCTCTTGCTGCTGGTGCCGAGTGGGTGCGTGAATCCAGGCAAACCATCAGATAAAACCCAGGAAAGCCCCCCGGTCACCTATCCTCAAGAAGACCCAGGTGTTACATCAAAACAGCCGGTTACGGATGAGGCTGATAAATATGAAGCTGATAAATATGAAGTATTGGAATCCGATAGAATACCGGATTGGAAAAAGCTGAAGGCCAGGGTATCAATAAGTGAATTAACTGACCATGGCTCACGACCGCTCAATGATGAGAAGAGGTGTGGTTTCTCAATTCACTTCCCCGGCAGCTGGACCTTGGATTCGAGTGTCTTATATAATGCTGAGAATAAAAAGGTTGCCGAGATTCCACCGGTAGTATTGCTGAAGACCGGCCAAGAAGCAGAATTTCTGGACTATAAACCAGTAATGGAAGAAGAGCTTATTTCTCATCAAGTATTCAATACGAAATCCTGCCGGGGATCGAAGACCATTACCAAAATTGCCACCGAGTCGGGCAGCTGGTATCCCCATATATATCGTCTAATCGACGAGAACTATGGTTTTACAATGGTCCTTTACTCAGGAGGATTAAATGTGGAGGATGAGACGTTATATGACCGGATTGTGGATACCTTTAGCCTTGAGTGATAGTACTTATAAACTAAAAGTCGATGCAGGTGTTTTAAGGAGTTGATTTATTAATGAAGCGAGGTAAGAAGATCATGGTCTGGACCTTGGCGGTTGTTGCTCTATTAATTGCCGGCATATTGATCTGGTTTATAGTTCCTTATTCACCTGCCAAAGCAGAATTTGCGAGATTAACCAGAGTCTATCAAATGCTTGAAACGCCGACCCAAAACGGGATTTTTACCCGCGAGGATATTGCAGAACTACCCCGGCCGGTGCAGAAGTACTTTCAGTATTGCGGATATATTGGTACACCCAAAATGTCAAACATGAACATCCATTTTAACGATGTTGATTTTGTCCTAACCCCAGACAGACCAAAGCTGAAAATAAAATATACCCAAT
>CAZKWP010000130.1:1424-5912 GCA_964556555.1 uncultured Syntrophomonadaceae bacterium | reverse complement strand
GGGGGAGCATCGGGAGGTCTTCTATTTTCCAGGTCTTATACTTGGCGTCGTACTTTTCCGGATCCGCCAGGGTTACCAGATGTCCCAGGGCCCAGGACACGATGTATCTTGGGCCAATTAAACAACCGCTGCCCTTTTCGTGACAATTCAGGATTTTGGCGATTTCCCGGCCAACCGAAGGTTTTTCCGCTAAGACTAGACTTTTACCCATCTTATAGATTCTCCGTTTATCATTTTTTCATAGTTGATTTTACGCTTCTCTGATTTAGGCACCTTGATTCAGTTCTTGATTTAAGTTGTTTCATTATACCATTTAATGCCGACCTGTTGTTTTCCCATTTGTAAAGTTGTGCCGGCTTATTGTTTTTCCATTAATAAGTTGTGTGCTCATTTTTTAGGTCAACTCTCTAACCAAAAAGACCCTCCTGGAATTATCCGTTTTCTATATTATTGGAATCTTCGCCAAAATATAACCTTTCTCCCCGGTTGCGTAAATCCTTTCTATGTGCTATTATAAAGGTGCAATCCACTCTGCTCAAATTAGATGAAGTCAGTCTGGATTCCAAGAGACTCGAGTTACTATAGATTGCTAACCCACTCCGGTAGGTAAACAAACATGGTTCCATTTGGTTCATTGGGATAAAGGAAAGGTTAATCCAGTTTGGTATGGTTAGGTCAGAGGATCTCTATCATAAAGCAGAGTGGATTGCACCCTATTCCATAAGTTTTAACAACCCAGCAGAAGCTGGGTTGTTGTTTTTTATTCCTTTTCTTTTTTTCTATTGGCTATGGCTGATTTCCACTCTTTTAGCTTAGCTTTATCCATTGTCAATCCGCTCCATCGCTTTCCTTTTGCAGGCGGCAATATTTACATCTTGTGTTTATTGAAGCCGTTCAAGCCATTCACCGACCAGTATTTCAGAAGTTAAATTGACGTGAAAAAACCGGTGGTCTAAGACCACCGGTTTTCCAGTGAAACTTGATTACATGGGATAAATCAATTTCTAAACCTATTTAATCACCGGACCAGGAAGCGGGAAGATCGTTTTGCCGAAGTGGATGTTACAGGCCGTTGCTCCTGCTGCATACAGACCCAGTACGCCTACCACGAAGAGCGCCCAGCCGGTCGGCGGTGCGTATTGTGCTTTCGCAATTGCGCCCATATCCATCAACGCAATCAAGACTAAGCAGATATCTACGATTACAACCAACACGAACATGAGTGAGGTAGTTTTGTACATATAAAGCGGGGTACACAAGATTAGACCTATTGCGCAAGCCATCCAGCAGTAACCTTCAATCCGAGCGTCTACGGTTAAACCATTTTTAGCGCAGAGATATTTGGTGATTAAGCTCAGCGCGGTAACAAACATAAAGAATGCGCCGAAGAACAGGAAGATGTTGCCGCCCCGGATTTCGCCGTTTCTTAATTCAATCCAGCCTACTGCATACTGAACCAATCCGCCGCCGACCATCCAAGCTGCTAAGGCCGGAGCTGCGTCACCAGTTACCCGTCCCGTGTACATTGCCCAAAATGCCCAACAAGCCATGGCTAAGGCGATTAAACCCGCAGGACCCGGATTTGCAAATACATGTTCATGATCTGCCATTTACCAAAACGCCTCCTTTAAAATTATAAAAATTTAATAAGAAAACAAAAAGTAGAAAGCCTGAGATGATTATCAGTTAATAGAAGATATGAATACTAGTTAATTAAAAAGATTAAACTAAAAAGCCTAAAACTGTGGGAATAAATGTGGGAAATTAACCTGTGGAGATAATACCTGCCTACTAAGCAAAGTCTTCGGAGACTAATCACCTTTTCACAAGCACCCTACAGAAAAGACCGAATATCGGTAGTAAAAAATAAGTATTGCAATGCATGTTTAAGAAAATATAAACATCGCACAAATTATTCGGGGGGGTACAATGAAAATAATTGACTAGCCTATCCGTCCGCCTTCAGCCTCAGTAGGTCTCCTATCGTTCCCATACCACCCCCTTTTTAAAAAACCCGCCTGGTTATGACGAGCCTTATAGTAAGAAAATGTCCAGTCCATTCACCTACATCTTCTTATATCAGACCGGTTGCCCGATCCAATAACTAGAGTATAAACGATTGAATTTTCTATGTCAATACTACTTTTCATTTTATTCAGAATTCTTTAAGCAAATAAAACCTATAGTTTAATCTATTTTCCAGCTTAGTTATTTATATGTTCCGCCAGAAAATTTATTCGTAAAGCTCAAAGGCAAATGGCCCCGAGGTCCTTTAATCCTGGATGATTTTGCGCCTAACGTTAAACTATAAGTTAAACTATAATAGGCAGGCGTGGACCTTTATCAAAAGGCGGGGAGACACCCTTTTTTTATTTTCCTGGAAAAAATTATGCGGCTTTTCTTACAATTTCAATCAACTTTCTGCCTTTTTTGATGATATAATACATAAAGTTACTTTTTTGGGTATCTAAGTTGGCATATAAAACGTTAAATTTTAAACTAACTTTCACTTTTCAACTTTGATTAATGGATCAATGATGACGGTACTTTAGTCTTCTGCGATTCGCAGCTTATTACACAGCTTTATTAATAAGCCTTATCTTTTAGCTAATTTATATAACCAAAGGAGAATCAAGATGCCCAAACGCACTTATCGATTTGGATTACGTTTTGGATTAATCGTATCCTTATCCTTATCTTTATCTTTATCTTCCATCTTACCGCCCTCCATCGCCAAGGCAGATACCGTTTTCACGATTGGCTCCAAGCAGTATATCCAAAATGGTGAAACGATTACGATGGATGCCACCCCGCAGATAGTCAAGGACCGAACCTTGCTTCCGGTCCGTTATTTGGCGGAAAGCTGCGGGGCTGACGTTACCTGGGATGAAAAAACCAAGCAGGTTACGCTGACCAAAGGGGAGGCCCGGGTTCTGATGACCATTGGTAGCCAAAAGCTATTGGTAAATAACAAAACGACTCAGATGGATGTGGCCCCGGTGATTATTAAGGACAGAACGATGCTGCCCGCCCGCTGGGTAGCGGAAAATCTGGGCTGGCAGGTGGCTTGGGATGAAACAAAACGAACTGTTGCCATTTATCCGCAGCAGGTCTCAACTTTGGATAATAATCTGAATTTACGGCAGACGCCGGATACCCAGGGCAAAGTTTTGGGGGTATTACCGCAGGAAACGGTTTTGGCCGTCGAGAAAAACCAAAACAATTGGTACCAAGTAAAATTACCAGACGGCCAAACCGGTTGGATCGCCGGCTGGCTGACTGCGGACAGCACCCGGAAACCTTCCAGTACGGTGACTTTGCTTCCGCCGGCTTCTTCGGCTGCGGCCAATAATTCAAACAGTTCAGGGAACTCCTCTAATTCCGGGAATAATTCAACTAACTCAGCTTATGTTGATACTAATAACTCAACTAACACCGCTTATATTAATTGGGCTAACTCCACTAATAACTCCAATAATACATCTAATACATCCACGAATAACTCAGTTAATAACCCCACTGATTCGACTGTTTCCCGGGGGAACAACCCGGCCCCGAAAAAAATGTTCCAGGGTTTAGGGGTTTGGACCAGCATTTATACCAAGCTGCCGAATGATCAAAATTTAGTCCAGTTTAAAAAGGGAGAGATAAACCGGATTTACCTACAGGTGGCTACCAGCTACCGCGGCTTCCCGGAACAATGGCAGGACTGGATTGACGAACTATTACCCGCGGCGCATCGGGCGGGGATCCAAGTAATCGGCTGGGCTTATACTGATTTTGAAGAACCAGCGAGTGATGGGGAATTGATTGCCCGGGTTTCCAATTATCGCACTCCCAGCGGGGATTATCTGGATGGCGTGTGTGCCGATATTGAAGAAATGCCGAACGATGTGGAACAAGCCGAAGAGATCATCCGGCAATTCACGAACGCGGCCCGGAAAGACCTGCGCGACGATTGTCCGTTGATTGCAGTAACCTATCCCCCCCAGCAGCGGCCCAATTACCCCTTTGCCGCCATGTCGAAAAACTTTGACGCCATGGTGCTGATGGATTATTGGCACACGAAAAATAGGGAATATACTGATGCCGAAGTCACCGAGTTTATTAAGCAATCGGTAACCGTCTTGAAAAAGGCGGGCTGCAAGGTGCCCATTGAGGTAGCACTCCAAGGATGCGATATTGGCGCCGGCATGATCGCCCCCAGTGAGATGGAAGCGGCAGTTGAAGCAACCAATGCTTTGGGGATTGGGTCTTCAATCTATACTTACGTTACCCCTCCTGAAGTGTGGGACGCCTACGTAGACAGCGGCAACTAATCCGTCTGGGAACTAAAGAAACAAAGGTGAAGCAAGGGGACGGTTCTCCTGCTTCATGGATCGACCTCTCGGTCCGGGTCAGCCCCGAAAATGACGTGGTGCAGTTAAAATCGATATTAGAGCGGGCAATAATGGGGGCAGTTTTTTACATGCCGGCTTAGGTGAACCA
>CAZKWP010000130.1:0-1414 GCA_964556555.1 uncultured Syntrophomonadaceae bacterium | reverse complement strand
ACTATGGCTATAAACATTGGTCTAATATTTAAGCGTACATTATCGGGTATTTTGGGATAGAGATAAGTTGGAACAATCAAAAGCCCATCCGGCAAATGGCCGTCTTAAAATCTGCGGGCAGAGGGGCGTAAAATGTTACCTCTGCCTTAGTCCGGGGATGGATAAAACACAGAATGCCGGCGTGAAGAGCTTGCCGGTTTATCCAGGGAGAGGGGCCGTCATACAAAACATCGCCGCAAATTGGGTGGCCCAGGGAACTTAGGTGCACGCGGATCTGGTGGGTGCGCCCGGTTTCCAGGCGCAGAAACAACCAGGTATGGTTGGCGGCCCGCGCCAGCACCTGGTAATGGGTAACGGCTTTTTGACCGTCGGGGTGGATAATCCGCTTCCGGCATCCCGGCCTCTCCAAAGCGATCGGCTGGTCAATCCGGCCCGCGCCCTCCGGTAAAACCCCTTCGACTAAAGCGAAATAATGCCGTTTGATGCGGTGCTCCTTCAGCTGCTGAAACAGGCTCTGATGGGCATACTGGCTGTTGCCGATTAAGATTAGCCCAGAGGTGTCTTTATCCAGACGGTTGATCGGCCGAAAGCGGGTCTTTTGCCCAGTTTGCTGCCAGTAATAAGTAACCGCGTTGGCCAAAGTGCCGAGCCCATTCCGTTTCGCCGGGTGGATTGCCATCCCGGCGGGTTTATTTACGACCAGGAAGTCAGCGTCTTCGTAGATGATGTCTAATGGCCAGGCCTCCGGAATAATTTGGTTTTCTTCCTCGAGCGCCAAATCAACCGTGACCTGGTCTCCCGCCTGCACCAGGTAGTTGGTCCGACAAACCTGGCCGTTGACTTTGATTTTATGCTCCTGCTTTAACCTTACGGTCAGGGAATGGGAAAGCGAAAATTTTGCGGCCAGCACGTCCCGCAGAAAGGTATCCTGGTCGGTCAAATCCGCTAGATAGGTCAGGGGTGCGGTAAGCAAAATTAATCTCGACCTCGCTACTCATCCTAATTTCATCCTAAATTTCATCTCGACTTGATCCTGAACCAGTTGTTTTGATCCATATTTCATCCTTATTTCAGTTCGGCCGCTGGCTGGGCTAGTCAGCTATTCAGCCCGCTTTGCGGCCTCAGCCTTTTCACTCAGGTAAATCCAGCGTTCCAACAAAGCTTCCAGCCGCTGCTCCAGTTCCGGCCGGCACAAGAGTAATTCCTGCAGCCGGACATAGTCACTGCCGGCTTGTTCAATGGCGGCATTTAGCTCCAGCAGTTCTTGTTCCGCCTGGGTGATGACCTCTTCAATCTGTCCAAACTCCAACTGCTCGTTATACGTTAATTTTGTAGGACGTTCTTTTAGCTGGTCCGATGCTTTAGCGGTTTTAACCGCTTTAGCCGAGCTAGCCTTGTTAGCCGCGTTAGCCGT
>CAZKWP010000129.1:0-5942 GCA_964556555.1 uncultured Syntrophomonadaceae bacterium | reverse complement strand
GCCATCATTATGGAGAAAATGAAGCTTCTACTCAAACAAAGATTGAGCTGCCGCTAAGCTTCGCATTGCGGCCGTTTCGCTTCGCAAAATCGGCCGTCTTACTGTGCCATATGCAACCGCCGCCATTCTCCAATTAGGCAAGGAATTTGCCTCAGTGCCAAAGGCCGTAAACCGTGATTTGTCCGGTCGCATCTTTGTAGGTGATGGCCGGCAGACCGTACAATTCAGCTGCCCACTGGTGGTTAAATGAAGTATTATTTTTGCTGATTTCTGTTTTGCAATTCCCTTTTTTGCTTTATTCTCCAGTTTTATCGGGACTTAAATTCTCGACTAATCTGGTCAAGCATACGTCCTCCTTCAGAGCATTTAGGTCAGCAACATATGCCTTAATCCTTCCTCTCAAAACATCATCATCCACTGATTTCATATATACCTCAGATTTAAGGATTTCAGAGTCAAATATCTCTTTTAGTATCGAAGAATGCTCAATGAAAGTATCTGCCATTTTGTTAAATAGAATATCTATATCCAGCATGTCCCCATTCAGAAAAGCCTGATAAAACTTCCAATTAAAATAAACATTCCATAACAGACTGTTCATTAAAGCTTCTCTACTGGATCCTTTATACGAATAATGTCCGTCCTCCTGATAATAACCTATGGTCTTGATATCGCAATGGGTCATATCGCATAAATATCTGTATATCTTATCATAACTATATGACTCCTCAGCTAACGCTGCTATTTCCCGAATGGCAAATGTATAAGGAAATTTCATTTCAGGATCCGTGCTGTAAGCGATAATTCGGTATCCGGGAGGCGCCTTTGCTCGGCGGACATAGTTGTATGTCCCATTCTCAAGGCCAAGTTTATATTCAACCAAATGGTCTATAGCTCCAGGTGATACCATAACAGCTTTCGCATGAATGAGCGATTCATAATTGCTTCTTGTTAGAATCAATGCATCTTCATATAAAGACATTTTGATGATTTTCTGAATTGCTATGGAAGTCTTAGTGAACTTCGTAAAACAGAACCACACATAATCATTTTCCACTTCGAACATTTCCACAGGTTCAGCTGCAGCACTTTTTACCGGAACTACTGCCTTTGAGGCTTGATCAATAATGGCCTTATTTAGCCTTGTATCTGCGGCAAACATACCTTGAAGCAACATAATATTGATGTCCGTTGGGTCAAAATCAGGGAAGCAGGACAAAAAAGGTTCAATAGCCTCACCACGTTCTTGCAGGTAGTGTTTCGTATATCCAAAAAGGCCCGGATTATCGCCCTTCATTCCTAATTCAATAACTGCTTCGTTGTATGCCTCTTCTTCACGCAGACAAAATTCGATTATCCAATACAACACATACTGATGAAACGGTGTTAGTACATGAAAATCATCGTCATCAATCCAAGAATACAACTCGTTTACCGCTCTCAGACATTTACTTCGGATTGTCTTTAGCACTATTTCAGGAAATACATGTACATAAATGTCATCCGAGTCTTTTTCGGCATCATGAAAATAATGGATCATTTCTCTTAAAATCCTGTTAATGTTCCCAGAATTACGGTTATCATGACTCTGGATGTTTAGCAAATTATTCATCCTCCATTCCAAGGAGGGCTAGTCCCTCCCCCCAGGGGACAGTCCCACCAGCCTTAGTTGTCTTCTTATCCGTTTTGAAATTTTATTGCAAAATGTTATAAAAATTATAGCATATGGGGAGGATAAAGCTTATAATACCATTATAATTTTGCAATATTATTGCAAAAGGGGGTTGATTAAATGTTGTTAGAATTTAAGGCCAAAAATTACAAATCATTTAAGGATGAACTAGTTTTTTCGATGATACCGGCTCCAAAACAGACAGGGCTAGATTTTAGTATCCTAAACGAAAAAATCGGTTCTAAATCATACAAAGGAATATGCTCTGCGGTAATCTATGGCCCAAATGCCTCAGGTAAAACAAATATTATTGGGGCCATGGAAGTTTTTAAAGCAATTATTTTGCGTGGAAACATTCGAAATGCTGATGGGCCTCTTACGCCTAATGCAGCAGTTAATACTTTGGAACTCATCCCGAACATTGCAAATAAAGGATCTATCCCGGTTGATTTTTCAATTAAGTTCATTGAAAATAATCTTTTGTTCACTTATCAACTCTCCATAAACATAGGTTCTTTTTTAGAAACAGATTATGAGCGTAAAATAGAATCTGAAACACTATCTATCAATGAAGAACTTGTTTTTTCTAGGACTAACTCATTGGAATTTGGCGATCTAAAAGTAATCAATAATTATTTGGTAAACGAATTTGAAAGTAATAAAATAGGGGCACTTACCTTAGCTAAAAGTAATTTAAACGATGATGAACTGTTTTTGATGAATGGTTTTAAATCTATGTTTAGTTCAAAGCTCGTTACTATCATAGGTAACTGGCTTGAAAATAAACTTATGGTGATATATAGAGCGGATGCACTGCAACTCACAAAAAAATTTTCCGATCCAAAAAAACAAACTGTTTATATTGATAAAACAATAAATGACGCAGCACGAATATTTGGCCTTGACACTAATGCAATCGGATATCTTGTATTTGATGATGAATCCGATCCAAAACTGTGTTCCATTTTTAATGCCGATTTTTTGTCTAACAAAGCAATACCTGCAGATATATTTGAATCACATGGTACGATTCGATTTATTAATATGTTTCCTCTTGTTCTTAAAGCATTGTCTACTGGGGGAACATTGGTTGTCGATGAATTCGACGCCTCAATACACCCAATGGCTTTGATGAGTATCATTAATTTATTTCATAATGATGATATAAACCTTAAAAATGCTCAGCTTATTTTTAATACCCATAACCCAATTTTCTTAAATTCTAATCTGTTTAGGAGGGACGAGATAAAATTCGTAGAGCGGGATGATGTAACACACTATAGCGCACACTATTCGCTGTCTGATTTTGGCACATCTGGTAAAATGGGTGTAAGGAAACATGAAGATTATATGAAAAACTATTTCGTAAATCAGTATGGTGCTATCAAGGATATTGATTTCACTTCGATATTTGAAGAGATTAGACAGGATAACAAAGAGGTGTAAATTATAATGGCCATTAGAAAGGAAACGAAGGCATATTATTTCACCGTAGAGGGCGAAACAGAAGAGTGGTATCTAAAATGGCTGCAAAATGAAATAAACAACAGCCCGGCTGCGAGTCATCGAGTTGTTATCAAATCCTATAAAAAAGTAAATCCAATCAAGCTAACAAAGGTCCTGCCTATTATAACAAAAACAGATATCACCGATTTGTGCGATTATGAAAGTAACGATTTAGAACACATGACAAAGTTTCGTAATAGATTGGATTCACTCAAAAAAGCTTCAACCTTAGGGAAACAAATTAAATTTAAACTAGGCTATAGCAATTTAACTTTTGAATTATGGATGGTTTTGCATAAAGCGGACTGCAATGGTCCGCTTAACCATAGAGATCAATACCTTGAGCTAATAAATCGAGCGTTTGACGAAAAACTTGAGAGTTTAGCCCAGTATAAGCATGAATTAAATTTCAAGAAAATACTAGGGAAAATTTCCATACAGGATGTTAAGGAAGCGATTAGACGCTCCAAAGAGATTATGAGCAGGAATCAGGAAATCGGCTATACTCTTCAACGATTTAAAGGTTATGAATATTACCGGGATAACCCTTCTCTTTCAATTTTTAAATCTATCGAGAAAATACTGCTGAATGTAAACCTATAAAATAGATTACCCCCTGCCTTATCCGATTGTTATAAGGTGAATCCTATTTCCCGGCTTTGTGAAATTAATTCATTTTGTCCACTCAGTGGACAGCGGGAATTAATTTTAGATATCCTTACTTTATCCCCATCCTCAGCCCAAATTTGCCTTGTACCACTCAATAGCCGCCTTAATCCCCCGCTCAAAGCTCCACTCCGGATCATAGCCCAGCAGATCCCTCGCCTTACTGATATCCGCGTTGCTGTGCTTTATATCGCCTATCCGCTCCGGACCAAAGATCGGTTCCACATACGCAGCCTTGCCCACAGCATCATCGCCACCTGTTTCCCTACCACAGGCATCACCGTCACAAGTATCCCCACCTGCAGCAGCCTCGCCACCTGTTTCCCTGCCTACCGCATCATCATTGCCTACAGTTTCCCTGCCCACAGCCTCATTGCCCACCGCATCATCACCACAGGCATCCTTGCCCAAAGCGCGGCATATATCCCAGTAAATATCAATCAAATACTCCCGGCCGCCATAAGCAATATTGTAAACCTCCCCGGCCGCCCCGCTCGGCGCCAGACAAGCCTTTAAGTTCGCCTCGATCACATTATCGATATAAGTAAAGTCCCGGCTTTGCTGGCCGTCCCCGTAGATGGTCGGACGCTCGTCCCGCAGCAGCTGCCGGATAAAGCGCGGGATCACCGCCGCATACGCCCCGTCGGGATCCTGCCTTCGGCCAAAAACATTAAAATAACGCAAGCCGTAAGTATCCAGCCCATACAGCTTCGTATACAACTTCGCGTACTCCTCGTCCGCCCGCTTGGTCAGCGCATAGGGCGATAAGAGATTCCCCTCCTGCCCTTCCCTCTTCGGCAGATTTGGTTCATCGCCATAGACCGAAGAACTGGAAGCATAAACGAATTTCCGCACCCCGTTTTGCCGCGCCGCCTCCAGCATATTCAGGGTTCCGCGAATATTTATCTCCTCATACAGCAAAGGCAGCTCAATGCTCCGCGGCACACTGCCCCAGGCCGCCTGGTGCAGCACATAATCCACGCCCTCACAGGCCGCCAGGCAAGCCTCCAGGTTTCGAATATCCGCTTCAATCAGGGTAAAATTTTTGTCCGGCAGAAAGTCCTTAACGTTTTCTTTCTTCCCAGTAGAGAAGTTATCCAGGCAGCGGACTTGGTATCCCATTCCCAAAAGGGCTTCACACAAGTTGGAGCCGATAAAGCCGGCCCCGCCGGTGACGAGAAAGGTTACGTTGGCTGGAAATATGAGATCATGGTAACCCATGGTTGTTTGCCTCCTTAATTAACCGCTACGCTTAGTGCTTAAACGGGAAGGGGACCGTCCCCGCCCGCCCGATTTTTGTGGCTCACTTAATCCGAAATGGCGGCTCACTCAAAAACGGAAGAGTGGCTCAATTCTGCTGGACCGGCGGCTCAAAATGGACAAGATCACTCGCCCCCCGCATCGGCCCCCCCGGCCTACAGCCGCCAATACCGATACCCGGCTGCCTCGTATTCCTTGCGGTTCAGCAGCCCCTTCACATCCACCAAAACCTTACGCCCATTGGGAACCTCCCCATACAGCTTGTCCAGATCCGCCCGCGTCAGACCCCTAAACCCCTCATGCGCCACCGCGATCACCACCGCGTCCATCCCGCGAATCGACTCCAGCGGCGTAAACTCGAGACCGTACTCGTGCTTCGCCTCCGCCGCGTCCGCCACCGGATCCGCCACCAGCGGCGTGATCCCATACTCCGCCAACTCCCGTACAATATCGATCACCCGCGAATTGCGCGTATCCGGGCAGTTCTCCTTAAACGTAAAGCCCAAAATCGCCACGCGCGCCTGCTTCACCGAAACATCCGCCTGCACCAGATTCTTGATCAGATTCTCCACCACGTACTTGCCCATATCATCATTGATGCGCCGGCCAGCCAGAATCACCTGCGAATGGTAGCCGATCTGCTCCGCCTTATAAGTCAGATAGTAAGGGTCAACCCCGATGCAGTGGCCGCCCACCAGCCCCGGGTAAAAATTGAGGAAATTCCACTTCGTCCCGGCCGCTTCCAGCACCGCCTTCGTATCGATCCCCAGCCTGTTGAAAATAATCGACAGCTCATTCATAAAAGCAATGTTAATGTCCCGCTGCGAATTCTCAATAA
>CAZKWP010000128.1:0-6027 GCA_964556555.1 uncultured Syntrophomonadaceae bacterium | reverse complement strand
TCCAGCTATTTTAACCGCTGGATTAAACCAAAAGAATTTAATGCTGTCCAAGTCAGTATCGGTAAGGGTCTGCAAGATTTCTTGCGCTTTCGGTCCCTGGAGGGCCAACTGGGCGTACACATCAGAAACGTTTTCGAGCGTTACCCCATCAATCCGGTTTTCGTTCATCCAGGCAAAGTCTTTGTCCGTATTGGCGGCATTTACTACAATGAGGTACTTTTGCGGATGGTAACGGTAGACCAAAAGGTCATCGACTACGCCCCCGTCCGGGTAACACATCGGGCTATAGATTACCTGTCCATCCTGAATTGACTTGACATCATTGCAGATTAAATTTTGAATGAACGCTTCGGCCTTTTCGCCGGTTACAAAAATTTCCCCCATGTGCGACACATCAAAAAGACCTGCATTCTCCCGAACCATCTGGTGTTCTTTTAAGATGCCCATTCCTTCATATTGAACTGGTAATTCCCAGCCCCCAAAATCAATCAGTTTTCCGTTGTACTTAAGGTGCATCGGGTATAAAGGGGTTTGCTTCAAGGACATCGTCGGCCTCCTTCACGATAAATTATCCAAGTATTATTCTAGCAATATAGTAAGCTTTGTGCAAAATTTCTTTTTAAAAAATTCTACACATTTCCTCATTGTTCTCGGAATGTAATTCTTTATTTGTATCCCAAATTTAGTTAATCAGGAAAGAAAAGGGACAGATTCCCGGGTTGCTTAATATGATATTAACAGGAGGAGTCCGCCGGCCGCTTGCGGCGGCTTAGGTCAGAGGACGGCAGATCTGAAAATTAATCTGATAAGTAATACAGAAGGGGTTGAAGCGATGAAGTGTTTAATTAATAACTTACAGATATTTTTTTCCGCGCTTGGCGGATACATCGGCTGGTTCATCGGGGGGGTTGATAGTTTTCTTTATGCTTTGATGGCCTTTGTGATAATCGATTATATAACCGGAGTAATGGGTGCCCTCGTTGATAAAAGACTGTCCAGTGAAGTTGGTTATCGCGGTATTTTCAAAAAGATTCTGATCTTTGTTCTAGTGGGGGTCGGTCATACCGTGGACTTGTACCTGGTACAAAAGGGCAGTGTGTTCAGAACCGCGGTTATCTTTTTCTACCTATCGAATGAAGGGATCAGCATCTTAGAAAACGTCAGTAAAATTGGCTTGCCCATTCCCGAGAAATTAAAGCAGGCGTTAGAACATTTCGCCATGCAGAAGAAGGATGAAGAGCAGCAATCCAACTCAGATGAAAAGGATGAAAAGTAATTAACTAAAACAAAGAGTAATTTAACTGAAACTCAGAACTTAAATCAATAAGCCCAGTCTTCAAGTGCAGCCTTCAATTAAATTATAAAATAAATAATAAAACTAGGATGAGCGAAAGACTGGTTCTGCGGGACCGTTCTTTCGCTTACTATTTTCTTCCGTGATAATTTTGACCAGACTTCTCAGTTTGAGGCAGCGATGGGGTATAATAGATTTGATGATAAATCGACCTGAATAGGGCAGGTGTTTTTAAAAGTTTAAGGACGATTACGAGGTGCCTCTTTGGGGTAACCATGCAAACGAAAGTGATTAAGCTGCCGGATAAGGCAAAGGAGGAGCGTATGAAGGAACCAGTAAATACCTGGACGCATTTTATAACTTTTTTGGCTGGTATAATCGGGTTGGGATTATTGATTGTTCTTTCCCGTGATAACAGCTCGAAACTGATAACGATGACCATTTATGGCGTCAGCATACTGGTTTTGTTTGGCGCCAGCACCCTGTACCACTGGATTAAAACAACCCCAGAAAAAGAACGCCTGCTGCGGAAACTGGATCATATCTCCATCTTTTTATTGATTGCCGGCAGTTATACCCCCGTCTTTTATTACGGGCTCGATGGGATTTGGAAATGGGCTATGCTCGGGGCTATTTGGGTCTTAGCGTTGGTAGGGATTGTCTTAAAAGTATTTTTCCTGGATGTACCAAGGTCAGTATCTACCGCCTTCTATATCTCGTTAGGGTGGATGGCTCTGATTCCCTTCTTTAAACTCGTCCAAAGCTTTCCGTTAGAGGCCCTGATTTTAATGTTTTTAGGCGGGGTTTCCTATACCATTGGGGGGGTTATTTACGCGACTAAAATCTTTAATTTTTTTCCGAATAAGTTTGGGTTTCATGAAATATTTCATCTGTTCGTCTCCATGGGCAGCATCATCCATTTTGTAATGATCTGGCGTTTTGTTGTCCCCATGTAGCGACTCTAAATTCGGTTTTTATTTAGCGGGGTGGTCTATTCTAAGGCGCTTCCCGGGCATATAGAATTAAAAGGGGTATAAGCGGATGCTGGTCTTTAGGGGGAGTGGGGCCTTATGGCTGACTATCCTGGCTTTGGGTATATTTGGCTGCTGGTACTGGTACCGGGAGCGCTATACCATTCAAGAAACGCGATATACGCTGCACTTGGCAAATCTGCCTGAAGTCTTGGATGGACTGACGATTTTACATTTAAGTGACTTGCACAGCAAACAGTTCGGCCAAAGGCAGACCAAACTGCTCCGGGTAATTAACCGGCAGCCGTACGATTTGGTGGCGCTTACCGGTGATTTTGTGAATAAGTTTAAGCCGGATTTACAGCCGATGGCGGATTTGCTGAATGGATTAAGGCGGGTCCCAATTTTTTTTGTACCGGGAAACCATGAGTGGAAGACTGGGTTCAAAGCCAGGGATTTACTGCTTGATGCGGGAGTGCGGATTTTGGTTAACCAAGCGGAGCCTTTTGGCCTCAAGGGTCAGCAGATTTGGATCGTGGGCGTCGATGATCCTCACCTCCAAAAAGACCGGTTAGACCAGGCTTTAGCCCAGGCTGACGGACCAGAGCTTAAAATCTTGTTGACCCATTCTCCCAATGTTTATCCCGAGGCAGTAAAAAAAAAGTTAGACTTGGTCTTAGCGGGTCATACCCATGGGGGTCAGGTGCGGCTCCCGGTTATTGGCGCTGCTGTTGCTCCCGGTCAAGGGCTTTTCCCGAAATGGGACTATGGGATCTACCAGCAGGATTTAACTACCATGGTCCTAAGCTGCGGCTTAGGGGAGAGTGACCTGCCCCTAAGGTTTAACATCAAGCCGGAGGTCGTCCGGATAACCCTTCGTTCTAATTCTTCTTTAACGGCTGAGTATAAATAGGTTTCGCGCTCAACCAGCCAAGGCTGCTTTTTCACCTGACCAGTTTACCGCCTTTACCCCCACGGAATTACCCGGTTTTTTGGAAATCACGGCTTGACAGACCAAGTCTTTTGATGGTATCGTTAACCAAAATATAATCGCGGTTAACGAGTTTAAGCTTATTGGGCAAATAGGGGTGGGAGGCAGGAATCAATGGGTGAGGACAAGAGGGTTCATCAAGCGGATAGCAGTTTAGTTCTGGGTAAAGATCGCCGTAGTTTTCAAATTCGGGAGATCGTTCTGATCGGTTTATTTACAGCCTTGACTTGTATCGTATCGCTAATTTTAAAATGGGGGGGCGACATCTTAGTCCCCTTTAGTTTATTGCCCCTGATGGCTCTTTTGGCCGGGGTATTTTTAGGAGGCCGGCTGGGTGCCTGGAGTATGTTGGTATACGCCCTGATGGGTCTAATCGGAATCCCGGTTTTTGCCAAACCTCCGTTTGGCGGCCCGATTTATCTGCTGCAGCCCACGTTCGGTTTTATTTTGGGATATATTGCCGCAGCTTACGTGACCGGAAAAATGGTGGAAAAGGAGCCGGAACCTGGTCTGCTGCGTTTGGGCACGGCTATGTTGGCTGGCTTAGGCGTTCTATACTTGGTGGGACTTCCCTATTTGTGGGTCATCGTAAATTTCTTTTTGGGCAATCCGCTTACGGCAGCAACGGTGCTGAAAATAGCCTTTTTGCCTTTCATTGGACTCGATATAATCAAAATGGGGCTGGGGGCAGTGCTGGCCAACCTGGTTACCAAACGGGTCGGCTCCCTCATTCGCCGGCCGGCAGTCTAGACGGAGCAGTTATAAACTGTTTCAGCGCAGGGTCTTTTTTTGAAAAATGAATTGGATTGTCCGAAAAAGGTCTGGCCGAGTCCGTCGACGGCTAACCCCAAGCTAAGTTTAGCTAAGGCTTGGGGTTTTTATTTGGGGCCCGGTTTATTTTGCCAGGGGAGTTTATTTACAATCGTTTAGGAATCAGGTTAAAATAATTTAGGTTAGCCTGTCTATACGCACCGGTGAAAGGGGAGTTAAGCTTGATCCTGGTTTTTGATGTAGGCAATACGAATGTAGTGTTAGGGGTTTATGAGGGAGAGAAGTTGGTTACCCATTGGCGGGTATCAACGGATCGCCAAAAAACCTCCGATGAATACGGCATGACGTTTCGCAGTTTGTTTGACTATCACCATCTGGATATGTGCAGAATTAAGGCGGTTATGATTTCCTCCGTGGTTCCGCCCTTAAATCCGGTGCTCGAGGAAACCTCCCGGCAATATTTTGGGGTTCAACCTTTAGAAGTGGGACCAGGGGTTAAGACCGGGATTGCGCTTAAGTACGAAAACCCCCGCGAGGTCGGCGCTGACCGGGTCGTTAATGCAGTAGCCGCGTTTGAAAAATACGGAGGGCCGGTGATTGTCGTAGATTTTGGTACGGCTACGACTTTTTGTGCCATCTCCAAGCAAGGGGAATACTTAGGCGGAGCGATTGCGCCCGGGATCGGCATTTCGTCGGAGGCTTTATTCCAGCGGGCGGCCAAACTGCCCCGGATAGAACTGATTAAACCCAAATCAGTTATCGGTCGGAATACGGTTGTCAGCATGCAGGCTGGGATAGTCTACGGGTTTATTGGTCAGGTTGATGGCATTGTAGAAAGGATGAAGGCGGAATTAGGCACTGACAGCAAAGTGGTAGTGACCGGCGGGCTGGCCGACTTAATTGCCGCGGATTCCAAAACCATTGATGTGGTAGACCATTTTCTCACTTTAGAGGGGTTGCGTCTGATCTATGAAAAGAATAAGTAACGGGGAGGCAAAGGAGTCTGAATTCATTACAAATAGGCGCTTTGCCGCTTGCTAATCCAGTTATGGCCGCCCCAATGGCGGGATTTACGGATAAGGTTTACCGGATTTTGGCTAAGGAATTTGGCTGCGGCTTAACCTTTACCGAAATGATCAGCGCGCAGGCGCTGACCTATAAATGCGTCAAGACCAGGGAACTGTTAGACCTGACCGACGATATTTTACCGGTAGCGGTGCAGATATTTGGTTCAGACCCACGGATCATGGGGGAAGCAGCTAAAATAGCCGAGGCGGAAGGAGCCTCGCTTATTGATCTGAATCTGGGCTGCCCAACGCCCAAGATTGTGGGCAATGGCGAAGGATCGGTTTTAATGCGCGACCCTTTAAAGGCAGCCCGGATTTTTGAAGCAGTGGTAAACGCCGTATCTGTCCCGGTATCGGTTAAAATGCGGAAGGGCTGGGATGACAATCAGGTAAATGCGGTGGAAATCGCCCGCCTGGCGGAAGTAGCCGGCATCGCTGCAGTAATCATTCACGGTCGGACGCGGATGCAGTTTTACAGCGGGGAGGCGGATTGGCAAATCATCCGGGAAGTTCAGGAATCCGTAAACCTGCCGGTCATTGGCAATGGAGATATTCGAGAACCAGGAGACGCTTTGCGCATGCAGGCAGCTACTGGTTGCGCCGGGGTGATGATCGGTCGGGGGGCTTTAGGGAATCCCTGGCTTTTTGGCAGTACTGCCGCTCTTTTGGGGGAAGGAAAAACCTTACCGTTGCCGGATTTGTCGGAAAGGATTACCTTGGCAAAGCGGCACCTGCAAATGGAGGTTGCTTTAAGAGGGGAGCATTCGGCGATTCGGGAAATGCGCAAGCACCTGGTGTGGTACGTTAGAGGTTATCGCGGGGTAGCCCAGGTTCGGGAACAGATTAACTGCGCAGAATCGCTTAAGCAGATGGAAACTGTTTTGGACGAATTTTTAGCTGCCTATCTAATCGCCCTCTAATCGAAGCGGAGGA
>CAZKWP010000127.1:0-6050 GCA_964556555.1 uncultured Syntrophomonadaceae bacterium | reverse complement strand
GCGGATACCTACTCTATGCGCGGCCGCATGGTGGGAAACAGGATGACATCTCGGATGGAAGCGGAATCAGTCAGCAACATGACTAAACGGTCTACGCCGATACCCATCCCGCCAGCCGGAGGCATACCGTACTCCAGAGCCTGAAGGTAATCTTCGTCCATCATATGCGCCTCCTGGTCCCCAGCCGCTCTTTTTTCTACCTGCCGCTGAAAACGGCTCCGCTGATCCTGCGGGTCATTCAATTCCGAGAAAGCATTCGCCATTTCCCGTCCGGTAATGAACACTTCAAAACGGTCGGTAAAGCGCGGGTCTTCCGCATTCCGTTTGGCCAGCGGCGATACTTCAATCGGGTGATTGGTTATAAAAGTAGGTTGGACCAACCGGGGCTCTACAAACTCTTCAAACACCTCGTTAATGATCATTCCTTTGGTTGCCGTCGCGTCTATATCCAAGTGTAAGCCTTTAGCGGCTGCCTGGACTTCCGCATCGGTTTCCAGCTTTGTAAAGTCGAGACCTACGTATTTTTCAATCGCCTCAAGCATAGTAAGCCGTGTCCAGGGCGGGGTCAAGTCGATCATTTCCCCTTGATAAGGGATAACGGTCGTACCATGCAGTTCTTGGGTTACGTTGGAAATCAACTGCTCCGCCAACACCATCATGTCTTCATAATCCGCATAAGACTGATACAGTTCGATCATGGTGAACTCTGGATTATGCTTGGTAGAAATGCCTTCGTTGCGGAAGTTTCGATTTATCTCATAGACTTTTTCCAAGCCGCCTACCAATAAGCGCTTCAGGAAAAGTTCCGGCGCAACCCGCAAAAACAAATCCATGTTTAGGGCATTATGGTGGGTAATAAAAGGACGCGCCGTGGCCCCGCCGGCAATAGTCTGCATCATGGGAGTTTCCACTTCCAAAAAATTCAGATTGTCCAGTTGCCGGCGCAGACTTTGGATAATCCGACTGCGCTGAATAAAGACCTGTTTGACCTCCGGATTCACGATTAGGTCCAGGTAACGCTGCCGGTATCGCAAATCTACATCCTTTAAGCCATGCCACTTTTCTGGTAAGGGACGCAATGATTTAGCCAGCATCGTTGCTTTTTGCACCGCAACAGAAATTTCCCCGCGCCGAGTCTTAAAAACCTTCCCTGCGATCCCCAGAATATCGCCCAAGTCCGTGCGCAGGAATAATTCATAGGCTTCTTCCCCTACATCGTCCTTCCGGATATAAATCTGAATTTGGCCCGAAAGGTCCTGCAGATTGGCAAAGCTGGCCTTTCCGTGAGTTCGTTTGGCCATTAACCGACCGGCGATGACGATCGGACAGTTTTCCAGTTCCGCGAACTTGTCCAAAATTTCTTGATTCTTATGGGTTATTAAATATTTACCCCCATAAGGATTAAGCCCTTGGGCATACAAATTCTCCAACTTTTCCAGACGTATCCGCATCAATTCGTTAAGGTCAGCCGATTCTTCACAAACTTCGGGATTTAATATGTCTTCAGCCAATTTAAAATTTCCCCCCAACCCGATTTAATACACGAAACCCCGTGCCCGGAAAGGCACAGGGTATATAAGCAGCAAGCAGTTCTTCCCTACCGACAGATATCCATAATCTGATACTGCAATTTCCCGGCGGGCACCTTTACCTCAACGACTTGACCGTTGGCTTGACCTAAAATGGCCCGACCGACCGGTGATTCAACGGAAATTTTTCCAGACCGGGGATCGGCTTCCGCGGTTCCCACCACAATAAACTCGAGTTCGGCCCCTTCCTCCAAGTCTTTGAGCAACACCTTGCTGCCCAGAGATACTACATCTGTAACAATCTCCGCTTCGTCAATTACCCGCGCCCGCCGCAGCATTTTCTCCAGAGTCAGGATTCGGCCTTCCACGAAAGCCTGCTCGTTTTTAGCATCCTCATACTCGGAATTCTCTGAGATATCTCCAAATCCGATAGCCTGTTTGATCCTTTCCGCTATCTCACGCCGCTTAATCGTCTTAAGCTGATTTAATTCTGCTTCCAGCTTATTTAGACCATCTAGAGTCAGGATTACCTCCTTGTCGGACATTAACCTCGCTCCTTTGTTTTAAAATAGTCCGTTCGATCAAACGCACTTTTACTTGACTAGGACTTAGCCCACTCCCCTTAATATATGTTGCGCCAGGCACTGCGGCTGGTCTTAAATCTTCCGCTGGCTTAAATCAGCTTACAGATTCTTGATTTGCTATTATAATTGACCTTTACACATATTGTCAAGGTATACCGCTAATATTATAGCGGATTTACCCTGGTCCGGCTCCCGAAATTTTGCATAGCTGCGGGATAAAGTTTAACTTTTTACCAGCAACTTCAAGCTGATCCACCAATTTCAACCCTGGATTATTTCCTGGATTTAAAGCGGAAAGGGACTGGTCGCTGGCCAAAAGAATAGCTTCGGCCAAGGAGGCAGGCACGAGCTGCCGGCCAACACCTACACCTTCCGGCTGGTTCAGCTGACTTAGCCAATCCGGCCAAATTTCCTGAAATAGGCCTTGATATGCCTTGTAGAGCAGACTGCTTTTAAAACAGATTTGCTGGGGCAGGCAAACCATTAACTGATTAATCTCGACCTGCGGGGGTAAAGACCTGAGTCTATCTATCCACTGATTGTTTGCCAATAAAACTGAGGTGCCGGCCTTTAAGTCCCGCCACTCCTGGGTCTCGCCCCCTCGTGGTTCTTCGTCCGCGGCCACCAAAACATCGGTCTCACTTAACTCGCGGTACAAATCGCGGACGAGCCGCACGGAGGTTCCGGATTCGTACAGGATTTGCTGGGCCAAAAAATCAAAATCCCTTTCCGCTATTCCGGCCAGGCTAAGTTTACGGATCTGGGCGGCCAGCACCCGCGCACAAATTGTTCCCAGAGGACTCCCGGCTCCAGTCACGGCAACCTTGACCTGAGACAGCGGAATCCGTTGGCGACTGAGCGATTCGATTAGCAGTTGGCGGACCAGGCTAGCCCGATAAGCGGTTCCTCTGGACAAGGTAAGCGGGCTGTTTGGTTTGAGAAATTCTTCCCACTCTCCATAATCAGCTTCACCAACGCCCAGAATATTAATCCCCAATCTCTGCGTCAAATTAGCCAGCTGCCGCGCCCGCTGCCGATAAATCCGCACTAAAGTTTCAGCTGGATAGTCCGTTTTTATAAAGCGCGGCTGGCAAATTAGCCAGCCACCCCCCTCCTTTTCGGAGACGGTCTTTATGCCTTCCAATTTGCCGCCGATAAACACGGGGGACCGGGCAAATAAAGATTTTTTGAGAAAACCAAATCCAGCGGAAGAAGCCGGCTGTACTAATAAAGCAAAGTTTTGCAATGGCATGACTCCTGACGCAGAAGCGTAAAGCTTCGTAATCCAGATGTTTCATCCTTAATCACATTTACTGTTGTCACATTTACTAAACTTGGGAATAATATATCTTATCACCAAAGTCAAATTAATTCATTTGTCCACTCAGTGGACAAAATTTTTTTGACATTTAACTGTGAAATACGACAAAAACTGATTTTACACTTGTTTTTTTCTTTTATTGCCCGGCGTTTTCGACGCCGTTTAGGTTAATCCTAATCCTGATATGAAACACAGTACAAGGAGTTTATTTCAAATTTTTAACCGGATTGTAAAACTACATTTATTTAAGAGACAAAATTAAAAATAGGCCTGGTTATCTTTGGATACATTCTATGTTCCATTAACTAAGCCTATTCGAAATCTTTTAAATATAGTATTTATCGGTTATTGATCTGTCTTTAGGTGAGGTGAAATTAATGGCTGACGGGCCTTGGCTTATAATTTTATAATTCAACGACTCTGGGTTTAAGGTCCATCTGCTCCAGCAGCCTTGAATAATCCGCCGGGGTAATCTCGGCCGGGGGTTTGCCCAAAATACTAACAAGGACCCCTTCCATCACATTGGTGCCAAAAGAACGGCCGCCCAGTTCCGGCGTGGTCGTGACCAGGGTTTTTATCCCGCGGCTTTTTAAGAATCCCAGGTCCTCCGTGGTAACCGTATTCGTAATAATCGTTTGTCCCTGCATCTTTTCCGGGAGATGGCGCCGGATAAACAAAAAATCGCCGGCAATTATTTCCGCCTCATGGTAGTAGGCACTGTACTTGGGGATCACCTGCTCCTGTTTTTTTCCGGTAGGATAAAGAATACTGAAAGGCAGCTGGCTTACCACCGGCGCGACACAACGGGCTACCCTTTCCAGGCTCCGCAGAGACCTTAACGGTATCGGAATCCCCAGGCCAAAGATTAAATCTCCAAAAGTAATATCTGCCCCCAGCTCATCTAAGGCCTGGGCCATCCCAAAACGGTCCGCCCCGGACACTAGGAGTACTTTTTTGCCCTTAAACTTAATTCGGCCTTCCCGGTTCAGGTCCTGAATGACTTTTCGTTCCAAGGTATTCTTCAGCCCGCTGCCATCCACAATCGGCGTTTTTTTGGCCGCATTGCCGATCTTGCGAGCATCCCGCAAGGTGTACCGCTTATCCCCAGCGTAAATATACAGATCAATCCCGCCCATGCCGAAAGCATCCACAGTACCGTCCAGTTCGCGGATTATCGAAATGGCCAAATCCATATCCCCGTCCGTGCCGATCCGTTCAATGCTGAAGCGTTCCCCTAAGAACTCCGCCTCCACTTGGTGGTTACGCCGGGAGGACCCAAGACTGACGCTAACTATCCTTTTCAACTAGACTGCCCCCTTCGTTCTTATCAGTCCCGTCTGCTTTCAGCTGACAGGCCTGGAGTATCTGCCGCAGCAATTCGGGGTCTATCCACTTATCCCCTTCAATCGGAGATTCACCGAGATAGAGGGGGACTACCTCCTTATCTAATAGGGTCTGGGCCATTTTGATGCGCAAATCGGAGCCGATGACCACAACTACATCATAAGTGCGCAGCTGCATAATCAAATTCATCAGGAAATTTAAAAAATCCAGCCCACGCTTCTCCAATACCAGATTCCAGCGTTCCTGATCCGTCAACAGATAAACAAATTCCACGCCCATTTCATCCGCGATCTGGTTCAACTCCGATTTATTTAAAATCGGAAATCCCATCAGGGCGATGCGCTGTCCTTGCCGGATTTCCCCCAATCCCTCGACCCGGGAGATGAAAGTGCGTTCCAGACCCAGCCGTTTAGCCACCTCGCGCTGTGACAGACCGGTGGCCCTTAATTCCAAGATGCGGTCGATAACGCTGTTGATCTTTTGGCGCTTGATTAACTTGTCCCCGACCCTGATCAAAGTTTCCATGCTTGCCCTTTCCATCAATGAGCGCCATCCGGTTAGCCGGATGGCCGGCTCGGGTAACCAGGGGTAATCCGTTTGTCAAGTTTATATATTTCTTTTAAATATTTATTTTAAATTTAAATTGGTTGACCATTTATTGCTGGTCTTACGGTAATAGTTTTAACTTTTTAATTGAATAACTAAACTTCCAGTATTGGAAGGTTATAAAAATCTTAACAAATCATTCCGGCAAACACAATACAAGGGCCGTCGAAATTAGACAGCCCTTGGTTTAGCTGACCATTAAGTTATAAAAACCGCTGGTTCAATACTTATTATTTAAAAACTCAAAGTCATTAAGTTCAGCAGACAATGGCTTCCCAATCCGGTGCCCTGGTCCTCCGCCTGGTTAGAGGGCAATGGGATAGGCAGTTAAGAATTCGTCCAAAACCGTTTCCATCTGCTTAAGCGATTCCGCGCGGTTAATCTGTTCCCGAACCCGGGCTACCCCGCGATAACCTTTAACGTACCACACCAGGTGCTTGCGCATTTCCCGAATCGCTGAATACTCCCCTCTTAAAGCAACCTCCATTTGCAGGTGCCGCTTTGCCAAGGCAATCCTTTCCGACAAATCCGGCAGCGGCAAGGTTTTTCCTTCCCCCAAAAGAGCGGCAGTACTGCCAAAAATCCAGGGATTCCCTAAAGCCCCCCGACCGATCATCACCCCGGCGCAACCGGAAGCTGCCTGCATGCGCAAAGCGTCTCCTGGTT
>CAZKWP010000126.1:0-6089 GCA_964556555.1 uncultured Syntrophomonadaceae bacterium | reverse complement strand
GAGCGCCGTGAGCGTCAGCCCCGTAAGGGCGGTGAGCAGTAGAATCGGGGCAAACAGCATCAAAGCCAGCGTACGCTTATCATGCCGTAATTGGTTTAAGATCCGGATGGCCAAAGCTCTAACTCTCATCTTGTTGTCCCCCGTAATAAATGAAAGCCTCTTCCAGGCTTTGTACGCCTACTCTCTCCTGCAGTTCCTGGGAAGTCCCTTTGGCAATCAAACGTCCATCCCTCATCATAGCCAGTTTATGGCATTTTCCCGCTTCATCCATGACGTGAGTAGTTACGAGGATGGTAACCCCCTGCGCGGCTAATTTATTTAATTCTTCCCAGATACTCTTCCGCAAAAGAGGATCAATTCCTACGGTAGGTTCATCAAGTACCAGAACCGAAGGATTATGCATCATTGCCATGGCCAGGGACAGACGCCTTTTCATTCCGCCGGAAAAAGCTTGAACCGGTTTGTGGAGATCGGACGAGAGACTGAGCAATTCCAGGACTTCCTCGGTTCTCTTTTTTATTTCGTTCTTGCTCATTCCGTAAATTGATCCAAAAAAATGCAAGTTTTCACCGGCGGTCAGTGAACCATAGAGGGCATCGGACTGGGCCATATACCCTATCTTGTTCATTAAGCCCAGCTGCGGCATGGCTTGACCCAAGACATAAGTTTCACCCGAAGTAGCTTCCGAAATACCGGCTACAATCTTCACTAATGTGGTTTTACCGCAGCCAGACGGACCTAATAAGCCATAAATATTGCCATAGGGAATGTCTAAGTTTATATCTTTTAGTACCTGCTTTGGACCAAATGATTTATTCACATTACGCATAACAATGCAATTAGGATTGTCCAGACAAGGAGGGTCTTTTTTTGAACTTTTGGGTTTTATCAATGTTTTAAGCATCTTATCATCCTTAAATTTAACTCCACCAATAGACACCGTGTTGACTATATACTAAAATCATTATAATATAATAATAGGTTTCTGCAATAAACATAATCAGACTTTATGACTGTTAATAAACACATTGTTTACACGTGTTTATTAAATATTTTTGGTAACTGAACATTACTTATAAGGAGCATCGTCATGAGCATACCGGAAGACCGTAGGATCAGCCGTACCAAATATGTAATACGCCAGGCCTGGGTATCATTAATTGAAGAAAAAGGGTTGGACGCACTGTCTGTGAAAGACATTACAACCAGAGCCAACATTAATCGGGGCACTTTTTACCTGCACTATAAAGACAAATTGGATTTGCTTGATCAGACTTTGAGAGAAATAGCCCGCGATCTTGAAAATATTGCATTGGAAATGAACGATCTCTCAAGTGATGAATTTAGGAATACCACAATGGTCTCTGCCATAATCATAAGACTTTTTAGATATTTCAATGCCAATGCCCCATTAATTAAAGCCCTTTTACCAGTCAAAGGCCCTAATTCTTTACAATACGCAATAAAAGAAATGATGTGGCGAAACATTTTTGAAAATGATAAAGCCAAGCATATTAAGCAAGAAAACATGCTTGTGCCCAAAGAATACCTTGTTTCTTATATCATCTCTGCTCACATCGGAGTTATACAGAAATGGCTGGAAAAGGGAGTTCGAGAAACGCCGGAGGAAATGGCTGAAATCCTTTTCAATCTAACTTTTCGGGGCCCGCTCTATGCTACTGGACTTATCCCTTAAAGCACCCGTTCACCCTAAATACAACAAATTATTTATTTCTACTCAAACAAGATCCACCAAGCAGAAAAGCCTTGAAATATAGTAATTTCAAGACTTATCATGATGAATCGTTTAATTTTTTTGTTTTATTTTTTTAATTTGGTTTCTTACTTGCCGGCGTGCTCTAAATTAAAGGCCCGATGCAAAGCTTGAACCGCTTTAGTTGCCTCATCCAGTTTGATGATGCAGGAGACTTTGATTTCAGAAGTACTGATCATTTCAATGTTAATGTTTTCTTCCGCTAAGGCGGTAAACATGGCGGCAGCCACCCCCGGATTGGTAATCATGCCGGCGCCGACAATCGAAACCTTGGCTATTTCCTGTCCAAAGGCCAGGCCTCCGGCCCCAATCTCTTCTTTTACTGCTTCTACCACCTGGAGCGCCTTGTCTAGATCATCTCGGCCAATCGTAAAAGAAATATTATTCCGCTCGCTGCGCATAGTGCTCTGGATGATCATGTCCACGTTGATGTTTTCATCCGCCAGTTTTTTAAACAATTTGGAGGCCACCCCTGGCCGGTCCGGTACGTCCAGCAGACTAATCTTGGCTACTTTTAAATCGTGGGCCACCCCGCTGACTACTTTTCCTTTTTCCATATTTGCTCCCTCCTGAACCAGTGTGCCTTCATTATTATTAAAGCTGGAACGCACATGAATGGTTACCCCGTACTGTTTGGCAACTTCGACCGAACGAGGCTGCAGCACTAAAGCGCCCAGACTGGCTAATTCCAACATCTCGTCATGACTGATGGCCTTAAGTTTTCGGGCATTCGGTACTATCCGCGGGTCCGCGGTATAAACCCCGTCCACGTCCGTATAAATCTCGCACACGTCGGCTTTAAGCACTGCGGCAATTGCCACGGCCGTAGTATCCGAACCGCCCCGACCCAAGGTGGTTATGTCGTTCTGGGAATTGCAGCCTTGAAAACCCGCGACCAAAACGATTTTATTCCGGCTCAGCTCTTCCGAGAGCCGCTTTTGGTCAATGTTTAAAATTTTCGCCTTGGTATGTACATCATCTGTGGTTATCCCCACCTGAATCCCGGTCAAAGATACCACCGGATAACCCAAAGCATCGATCGCCATGGCGACCAAGGCAACAGAAACTTGTTCCCCCGTCGAAAGGAGCATATCCAATTCCCGCTCCGGGGGATTTTTCGTGATTTGCCGGGCCAAATCCAAAAGATCGTCCGTGGAATCACCCATAGCGGAAAGAACCACTACAACCTGATTTCCTGCATCCACACACCCGGTAATCCGTTTGGCCACCCGTCTTATTCTTTCTGGGTCCGCCACTGAACTGCCGCCGTATTTTTGAACTACGAGTGCCAGAATAACCCCTCCTCTATAACACTGCCTGCTTTAGCAAAGCCTGGCTCCTATATTTAAAGGTTTTAACTTAAGAATGACTGATTCTACCCCATGCCGCTGGAAGGCTTCCTGCATAGCCTGGCCAATCCGCTCGGCTTGGTTCGCTGCGGCGGTTAAAGCCAAAACCGTGGGACCCGCCCCGCTCAGCGCTGCTCCTAAAGCTCCCTGCTGCCGCGCGGCTGTTAGCACTTCGTTTAAACCGGGGATCAACGATTGCCGGTAAGGCTGATGCACCCGATCCTGCATGGACTGACCCACCAAGTCCCAATCCCCGGTCATAAATCCCGCAACCAAGAGACAGGCCTGACCAAGGTTAAACACCGCATCCTTTACCGGAATTACCGCTGGCAAAGCCTCAACCGCAACCCGGGTAGCCAGTTCAAAATCGGGAATCGCCAAGACCGCGGTTAATCCGTCCAGAATCTCGATTCGCCGATATTGCACCGACCCATCCTGGAAGCTTGCCACCACCAGGCCACCGAAGAGAGCCGGAGCCACATTGTCTGGGTGTCCTTCCAAACGAACGGCCATGCTCAGCAGCTGCTCCTTAGACAAGGGTTCCCCGGCCAAAGCGTTCGCCGCCAGCAGTCCGCCCACCCGGGCCGCGGCACTGCTGCCCAAACCCCGGGCTGAAGGAATCTGGTTCAACAAGCGCAGATAGAGTCCCGCGGGAAAATAACCGGTCGCCTGGAACACTTCCTGGGCCGCTTGGTAGGTGACGTTGTTCCGGTCAACCGGAATAGACGAAGCGCCCTCGCCCTCTACCTCAATAATCAGTTCCCCCGGGTTCCCCGTTTCCTTCATTTCCACCTGATTAAATAAAGACAGGGCCAAACCCAGGGTATCAAACCCGGGACCCAGGTTCGCTGTAGTTGCCGGCACCTGAACTCGCGCCACCGGACCTACCTCCGTTTATGATTCAAATCTAAATTATCATATGTGACTATCCGATAAGCTTACCAAAACACTTACTAAGCTTCCGCTTCCTCTTCTTCTACCCGGATAACGTTGGCGATCGAGCCAATGATCGACATTCCGTCCAGGATCTTTAAGGCGTCCTGCAGACTCCCTTCCTGCACCCGATGGGTGACTAAAACCAGTTCCGCCTGTTCTCCGACAGTCCGTTTTTGAATGACGGAAGCTAAGCTGACCTGCTGATTGCCAAATACCCCGGCAATGCCCGCTAAAACCCCGGGACGGTCTTTAACCAGCATCCGAATATAGTAACGACTCATAATTTCTGAGATTGGTTTAATGGGCTTATGCTCAAAACAAGTGCAGGAAATGCGCCCAACACTGCCATATTCCAGGTTCCGCGCCACTTCCATGATATCTCCCACTACCGCGCTGGCGGTCGGTCTTTGCCCGGCTCCCCGGCCATAGTGCATAATGTCACCGACGAAATCCCCGCGAATGAAAATGGCGTTAAACACATCGTTCACCGCAGCCAGGGGATGCTTTAAGGGGATAAAGGCGGGATGCACCCTAACGTCAATTTCTCCATCCACCTCATTGGCAATGGCCAGCAATTTCAAGGCATACCCCAAGTCCTTGCCGTGCTCGATATCTACGGAGGTTATGCGCGTAATCCCCTCTACATACACATCGGGGAAAGTAGTCCGGCTGCCAAAGGCAATCGAGGCCAAGATGGCAATTTTCCGGGCGGCATCGTAACCCTCGACATCCGAGGTGGGATCCGCTTCCGCATAACCCAAGGCCTTGGCTTCCTCCAGAACTTCCTGGTAGTCACGGCCTTCCTGGGACATCTTGGTTAAAATATAGTTGGTCGTACCGTTAACAATCCCGATGATTTTTTGAATTTGGTTGGCCGCCAGGCTCTGCTTCAAAGGGGCAATGATGGGAATCCCGCCGCCTACGCTGGCTTCAAAATAGAAATCCAGACCTTTGGCCTGCGCGGTTTCCAGCAGTTCCCGTCCGTGCAGGGCAATCAAATCTTTATTAGCGGTAACGACGCTTTTCCCATGATTCAGCGCTTCCAGCACGAAGGTGCGGGCTGGTTCAATCCCGCCCATGACCTCTACCACGATCTTAATCTCCGGGTCGGCCACTAGGTTCTGAATGTCGCGGGTAACCATACTTTCGGCTAAACCCAAAGCCGTAACCTTACTGGCATCTAACTCCAAAACCCGCTTGATCGCCAATCCTTTTCCCAAACGCTGCGCGATGTGAGCCTGATTCTCCTGGAGAAGTTTCACCACCCCTGACCCCACGGTTCCGCAGCCTAGTAATCCTATTTTTATCGACTCTGCAGCCAAATTTCATGCCTCCTCGTTAACCTAACCGACCGAGCATTCGCTAATCTTGCTGATCAGTCCGGCTGACTTTCTATCTTGTACCTTGCGGTTTTAACCGCGCCAATCAAACAGTTTCCGCTACATTTCCGCATCAAATACATTTCATTATATCACATCTTCTAAAAAGCGTATTCACCAGGTTTAACCTTTGCCGCAGTTTGAAGCAGGGGGACGGTTCTCTTGCTTCCCTTGCTTCGCATCAATTAGGAAGCGGAAGAACCGTCCCTTTGCTTCCTTTTTGCTTCCCTTTTGGGCAAAATGCAAAATCCATTTGTTAATCCTTGCCGCAGTTTATGAAGTGTTCCATCAATTGGTGACCCGCCTCGAAACGCAGCCCGGTTTGCTCAGCCGAATCCTCGTCATAACCGGCAGCTGTACTTGCCTGCGGCTGGCTGCGGCGATACAGCATAAAGGGCACCGGGTCCGCCGCGTGGGTCTTGATGCAGATCGGAGTCGGGTGATCCGGGAGGATTAAAAGGCAGTAATCCTCCATCCCGGGCGTTCCTCTACTCTCCTCTAAACCTTGATGAATCACGCCGATTATCTTCTCGTCGAACTCTTCAATTGTCTTAACCTTCAAAGCCAAGTCTCCCCGATGGCCGGCCTCGTCTGGCGCTTCTACGTGCAGGTAGACAAAATCTTGCCCCTGCTTTAACTCCTCCAGGGCAG
>CAZKWP010000125.1:0-6100 GCA_964556555.1 uncultured Syntrophomonadaceae bacterium | reverse complement strand
CACTGATGCATAAAGCCAAGTCATTCATACCAACTGTCACTTTAAACAAATATATCGTGCCAGGAACCTAAGAAACTAAGTTACTTGAAAAGATTGTCGAAGGAGGGGACTTCGGTGCCTCACACCAATTTATCTAGTATGTACAGTATGGATTAGAAGAGCTAGAGACTTGCATTATACTTTATTAATGTATTTATAAAAATAAATATGGTAAAATAAGGTTATTAAAATATTTTCATTATAACAAGGAGTTTTAAGGAAGATGTATTTATCTGATGAAGTAAAAAAGAATATAGTAGAATTCTTAAGGAAACAATTTAAGCCGGAATTTATTTATCTTTTTGGTTCCTTTGCCAGGGGTGAAGGGCGAGAAGACAGCGACATTGATTTAGCGATTTATACTGACAAGGTGATCAGTGCATATGATCTTTTAATAGCTGCCGGTAAGCTTTCTTTTGAGATTAATAAGGATGTTCAGATTGTACATCTAAAACATATCAGTACAGTATTCTCCGCGCAGATCGTGGGGACTAGAGAGGTTTTGTATTGCGGAAATGAAGAATTGATGGCTACCTATGATACCAGAGCTTTCAAGGATTATGCCAAGCTTAATGAGGAAAGAAAAGTGGTCCTGGATGCCATTGAAAGGGATGGAAGAGTATATGGTTAAAGATGTTTTATATAATAAAATTGCTATCATTGAAAAATGTTTAATGCGGATTGAAGAAGTTTACGATCAAAAGCCGGATAGCTTAAATGATTACACGAAACAAGACTCCATTGTGTTAAATATTCAAAGGGCTGTTGAAGCAACTATTGATTTAGCAATGCATATTATTTCTTCGAAGAAACTGGGGATTCCCCAGAATAGCCGAGACGCCTTTGAATTATTGAATAGTAATAATATAATTGATGATGATATGTTAAAAAAGTTAAAAGCAATGATTGGCTTTAGAAATATTGCTGTTCATAACTATCAAGAGCTAAATATTGATATTTTACAAAAAGTAATTGAATATCATCTGGAAGATTTCAAAGAATTTGTGGAAGCTTTGCGTGCCAGGAACCTAAACTAAGACAAGACGTTTCGTCCGTCTTATTTCAATTCTCCTTTCCGGATACCCGTTGAACTTTTCCCCATTCTATATCCATTATTCTTTTATCATCAAATATTCTACTCATCTGCCCTAGGTGCCAGGAACCTAAGTTTCTAAGTTACTTAAAAAGATTGTCGAAGGAGGAATGGGAGGTGGGGCTTAAGGACTGGGGACGGGTACGTTCGTGACGGTTTAGTATATCCTCTCTGCTTCCAAGGTTACATCAGAACACACATAAATAGTTGCACTAAGCAGGAAATAGCACGAAGTAGTAGAAGATTGGAAATAGCAAAGTTCATGGGAAAAAGAAGACGTTGTTAGGCGTTGGAAACACTCGGAGAAAGAGCATTAAAATAAGACAAACGAAACGTCCCCCTGTCATGCCCCTGTCATGATGATGATAATGAGGTTAATATGCATTTTCAATATGTTCCGTATATATGGCCATTTATCATATCGGCATTCATTACATTGGGATTAGGAGCTTACGCTTTTCGGCACCGGACTGTCAGAGGAGCATTACCTTTCGGTATTTGTATGTTGCTTACGGCATTGTGGTCAGGAAGTTATGCTATGGAGATATCCGGGACTGATTTGGCGACCAAAATTTTGGGGGCCAATATGCAAAGCATAGCTTACAGTATTAACCCGGTACTCTGGTTGATTATGGTGTTTTTGTTTATCGAACGCGATCAATGGTTGAGCAGGCGCAACATTCTATTTCTGTTGATTCTACCTATTCTGACTCTGGTGGTGGCCTGGACCAATGGCATGCATGGTCTGATGCGGCAAAACATCTATCTGGATATCAGCGGGGCTTTTCCAATAATGGCCAAGACCTATGGACCATGGTTTTGGCTAATTGCAGCCTACTCGTACTGCTTGAATATATTATCTGAACTACTGCTGGGTTTGTCAGTGCTTAGGAAATCCGCCTTATATCGAGAACAAGCCCTGGCTCTTTTTATAGGTCTGGCTTTAATTTTCTTGCAAAATGCCTTGTATATTTTTGGAATACATCCTGTGTCCAGTTATGACCTGACTTCATTAACCGCTGGTGTTTCTGGAATGATTATTGCTTGGGGCATATTCCGCTTCCGCCTTTTTGATATTGTTCCGGTAGCGAGAGAAAACATCATAGAAAATATGGAGGACGGAATGATTGTATTGGATGCCCAAAACCGGATCGCCGATATGAACCGGAGCGCCAAGCATATCTTTGGTAGTTCTTCTATTAATGCCATAGGGGTTGATGCCCAAGAATTTTTCACTAAATGGCCTGCTCTGGCGGAAATTTGCAGGACCAGGAATAATATGCCCGGAGAATTGCTGTTACAAAACCAAGGGGAGGATAGAACATTCGAGATTTCTTTACTGCCATTGTCGGACCGGAAAGACAAGCATAGTGGTTTGACCATAATTCTTCATGACGTGACCGAGAGGAAGATGGTACAAACCAGGCTGCTGGAACAACAAAGAACGCTGGCCATATTAGATGAGAGGGAAAGGTTGGCCAGAGATTTGCACGATAACCTGGGACAGGTATTGGGATTTATAAATGTACAGGCTCAGGCCATTAAGTATGAACTAGCGAGTCTAGCAATTGGCACCTCTGCCGCCCAGTTGGAAAAGTTGATTGAAGTGGTTCAATCTGCACATCAAGATATGCGGGTATATATAAAAAATGCAAAAGGTACAGAGAAGGGGTTTATTTCGGCTCTAAAGTACAATATAGATCAATATAGGAGCCATAGCGGTATTAATGTTATTCTTCAGATTACAGACGAGTCGATTGTTGAAGGATTGGAAACAGGTGTTGCTGAGCAACTGTCCAACATTATTAAAGAAGCCTTGAATAATGTTCGCAAACATGCCCAAGCCAGGCAGGTATTAATAGAAATTACCGCCGCTGGCCCAGCAATCCTGGTACAGATAAAAGATGACGGACGGGGATTTGATCTGATGATAAATAATAGTAGTCCGGTGGAGGGTTTAGGATTAAACATAATGAAGGAACGAGCTAGGGAAATTGGGGGGGAATTAATAATTGAGTCTTCTCCCGGCCGGGGTACCATAATTATTTTACGTGTTCCCTATCTTAAGGAGGTTATTAAGAAGTGTCAATGAGGGTCATGCTGGTGGATGACCACCCGCTATTCCTTGAAGGACTTCAGTATCTTCTCGAATCCCATGGTATTGAAGTGGCAGGCACAGCTGGGAATGGGAGTCAAGCTCTGGAAAAGGCCAGGCTGCTCAAACCTGATACCATTTTGATGGATATTGAGATGCCAGGCTGCAGTGGATTGGAGGCTATTGTCCTAATAAAAGAGGAAATGCCCGAAGTGAAAATTGTTATGCTTACTTCCTTCGATGATGACGAAAACCTGTTCGAAGCTATCAGAAGAGGTGCATCAGGCTACTTGCTTAAGAATTTAAATGCTCAGCAACTTTTTGACCTTCTACATAGACTGGAAAAGGGGGATGCCCCTTTATCTCCCGGACTGGCAGCACGTGTGCTTGCGGAATTTGCCTGCCAGGCAGGTAAAAGCAGGTCTGATAAATCATCTGACCGGATGAAAGAAATGCCCCGGCAGGAAAATGGTAGCGAGTTAACAGAGCGGCAGACCGAGGTACTCAACCTGGTAGCGCAGGGTAGGTCTTACAAGGAGATTGGAGTGGTCCTGAATTTAAGCGAGCGTACTATTAAATATCATATGGAGCGGATACTTGAACTGCTCCACCTGGAAAACCGGGCTCAGCTCATTACCTATGCCGCTTTGAACAAAAGGGATGCCAATGGAAGATAAACTGGCCGAACCGCCCAAAGCCGGCTATTCCCACTGACATTTCCTCATAAGCTCTGGGCCTGCTTTATAGGCAATAAACTCCACCTTTCTAAATCAAACCAATATTAAACACCAGGAGTCCTAAATACCATCATAATTGGTAACTATAGCATTGGATAACTTGCTGTTAGAAATAAGCACATCCTTAGACTGGTGTTTCGCCAGTTTATATCAGCACCAAAACCTTCTTCACCCCAATCCAGTCTTATATAATCACCTTTCCTTATCTGCCTAAATATGACTGTACTTTTATTTTCCGCTGACTGTACTTTCGTACCTTGTAAGTGAAATTAGCTAACAATATACTTTAAATGGGAAAGAATAACAATTATTTTAAGACAGGGGAGGAGATTCCTCCTACTAGTGGATATAAATTATGTTGGGGCATTTTCGTTTGAATGCCAAGATCAATTCTTTAGGTTCAAGGTCAAAAGAAGCGGTACAATAAAGCGGTTTTGCTGTTATGACGGCTTTAACCGGGGAATTAGCATTGATATTCCGGAGGCAGCGGACAGGAAATAGAGGAGAGGGGAACCGGGTGATATGAGGGGAACGCCGCTGAAAGTGTTGATAAGTGTGTTTTTGATTGGGTTTTTTATGAGCACTTTTCTTTTAACTCCTCTGGCTCAAGCTTCGAGGATCGGGATTTATCAAAATCAAGTGCAAAATACAGTATCCGATCAGATCTCAAATCAGGTCAGGGATGCGGCAGCAGCCTCCATGATAGGCAAGAGTATGGGAGCGGCACTACAGTCAAACTATGGAACTCAGGGGATTTTACCGGACCAAAAGGGGTCAAGCACGTGGCCGGCAGCTTATTTGTCGGAAGACTTAGAGGCATCGACGTTATCATCCGACCAGACTTATTATACCGGCTTGGAAGATTCCTCCAGCCATACCACCAGGGTCCGGGCGGACCTGCAAACCCTGCTGGACGCCAATCAAGATCCTGCTGACAGTGACGGGGACGGTCTGCCGGATTCTGTGGAAGGTGTCTTCGGCACCTGGGCGGATAAAACCGACAGTGATCTGGATGAACTGGACGATCTATTTGAGATTCAAAACGGTCTTGATCCGATGAATCCTGATTCAAATGATGATGAGCTCTCTGATTACCTGGAAATAGTCAATGACGGGGAGTTATATCCCGATAAGGATACCGACGGCGACGGGGAGCCGGATGTTTGGGACGATGACAACGATGGTGACGGCGTTCCCGACAAGCTAGATACTTCCCCTTTTACGGCCACTGCTGTAAGCAATTCCTTTAACTTCTCACTTACGACGAACAGGAAGGATATCTACGTTGATTTTCAGCTGCGGCCGGAGAATGTGGATTATTTGACCTTGAACGGTGAGACCTGGGACTGGCCGGACGATGATTTAAAAGGGCTGATGCAGGATGCTGACGGAAGCAGCGAGGATGTAAAGTTGCAGCCTATGCTCAAGCTTACGCGTACCCAAACCGGTTCTGGTTATATGGAGATGCCCTCCCAGGAGAATGTTGAGGACTACGGGATAATCGTAGAGGATGAAAATACGGTATATGTACCCCTTAATACAGTGTCCGACGGCGGCGAGGATCTTGCTTTTAGTGGGAGAATGTATTTGCCGTCCGCTTACAGTGCCAACAGTAAGATAGACTTTGAGGCCCAACTGGTATGGATGGTTATCGGCGTCAAAGAAGGAATTGCCGAACCTTCTATCTCCGAAGAAAAAAAAGTGCTCGATCTGAGTTTTGATACCGAGGGTGGGGGACTGGACATCGGCGATATGGACGGCAACGGCACTCCGGATCTGCTGATAATGATGATTGATGGCCCGGATGGGGAAAACAGCTGCAGATACATGATCGGATGGAATTTGGACAGTACGGGTACTCCGCAGATGTACAGCAATTATCATGATGTGCGAGGCTTAAGCTGGGATAATGACGGGGGCGGGGCAGCCATCTGCGACCTGAATGGTGATGGAAAAAATGAAATAATTCTGGCGGGCATCGACGATGCGGAAGGAACCAATGAATTCCGTTATTTGGTTGGCAGCAATATGGATGACAGCGGCGAGTTTAAGGATTGGAGCCAGACTTATGTGAGCCATGCCCTGGCTGCGGAGCAAAACGGCGGGGCAGGACTGGCAGTTTACGATCTGGATGGC
>CAZKWP010000124.1:0-6118 GCA_964556555.1 uncultured Syntrophomonadaceae bacterium | reverse complement strand
CCGGCGGGAACTTGTCGATTTCATCGAGTTCTTCCATTTGGGGTTCGAGCCAGGTGTTTGCCCATTTATAAATAGTATTCGCCAACATTTTTTGTTCATCATTGAAGGAAAATTCTATAGCCATTAAATATTATCCCCCTTTAATTTTATTTAAGGAATGGTCTAATCCTAATAAACCTAATCACCTATTTTTTCGTAAGCCCTAGAAATAGGTTTGCCTCTCCCTTTATAACCCCCAGCGGTTCCGGGTAATCAGGTTTCCCTTCCTGGACTCACGCCCGGAGTCAGTTTAAGTCGACACACTGCTAATGGACGAAGAGGAAACCTCCCCTTTTCCAAATATCTATATTAGGGATTTGTCTAGATGACCAGTACAAGAATTCATTGTTAATCGGGGTAACTGTCCTTAAATCCCCAAACAACAAATGTTCAGGAACTAAATTACCCGCCCCGATGTATTCAGGTTCGAGGATAATTGAAAGATATCGGCTGTGACTAGCTGAAGGTTTATGTATAAATATGGTTCTGCCTCAAGTTGCTGTAAATGTGGGTTGTCCACAAGCAAACCACACCTTTATACAATAGAGAAGCTAAAGCATCCAATTCCAGATAACTCTTTTGAAAACTAGCTTTTCGATACTTAATAATCTTTAACAAGATTCAGTTAGGCTGTTTTGGAGTTATCCGGTATAAAGGGTTCACTTCATCCTGCCAGGTGGGTTGATATTCAGTCATTAGAAGAAAACCTTGCCTTCAACTAAATACCCACACCTCCTTTCTTAGCCTGGAGCAAAATAGAATTGACTTCGATCTCTATTTTGCACTTCCTTCAACTAATTATCTGACCTGAAATGAGCCCGGCCATCCTCGGAATCGATGATAATAAGAGGTTTCATAGCGGATTTATAGCGGGTTGAAATATGTATTTCAAAGAATTAATAGCATAAATTCAAAATTCAGAATTTAAATTAGTATGCATTGCGTATCATAGCCATTTTTGGCATCAATTATTACTATAGCATTTTACCTGAACTTGTCAACCACCGTGAATATTGTCGTAATTGTCGGACATGTCTGACCTTTCCGTAAATTAATATCAAATGTCGTTTGTTGTCGAATAATCTTATGAATGTTTTGATTTGTATAGTAAATACAAAAATATTTACTTTACATTCATATTAGCATTTGTTAAAATGAAAAAAGCAATCAGGACTACTATTATTTTAACTTTTATTTTATTCAAACTAAAGCAACCCTACTACCATCTCATATTTTTCTGCAGCAAATTGAACACATTATCCGACAGCATCAATCATCCTACTTATCACTTCTTAGCTACACTTCTATTCATATCCACACATTACGCTCTATGCGCTCATTTCCAAAACTCCACCCAGGTTGCTGAACACCCGTCTTTTTTCCCAAGACTTATCCCAAGTCTATTGCTTATAACATAATCTGTAACTTTATTTCAACTGCTGGTGGTAATCATAATTTGTTGCAGATTAAATTATCGATTCAGACGAACACTTTGTGCTTAAATAAAAAATTACCCTAAATTTTTGGGAAAGGGGTGATGTACCTACCAGTACCACTTTCTAGTTTAAACTTTTATCGTTTAACTTTCCTCGGGTCTTATTTATCACAACCCTAACCAAAATTAATTATTTTATGGAGGTGTCTGTATGTCTTTTGCTGATGAGTATCGTTCCAAACTGGTTAGCGCCGAAGAGGCGGTTAAAATCGTTAAGGATGGCGACTGGATAGACTATAGTTTCGGCCACACCAACCCTTATGCCTTGGACAAGGCCCTGGCGGCCCGCAAAGATGAGCTGAAAGACATCAAAATTCGACACTGCTTGAGTTTGCGGATGCCCGAAGTGGTTAAGGTAGACCCTTACCGCGAAACCTTCTTCCATTCCAATTGGCACTTCAGCGGCGCAGACCGCAAACTGCACGACCAAGGCTTAATGAACTACATTCCGATGATCTTTAGGAACAAGCCGCTTTTCTACCGTAAAAGCATTGTAAATGATGTCGATGTAGCAATGCTGCGGGTCACCCCGATGAATAAACATGGCTACTTCAACCTCCATTGCGGGGTAGCTGCCACTCGAGCAATTATCGAAGCGGCTAAAAAGATAATCCTGGAAGTAAACCCAAATCCGAACCTCCCCTGGACTTTAGGCGGCAGAGAAGAATGTATTCATATTTCTGAGGTCGACTACATAGTCGAATTTGAATCCCCGGTAGAAGTTATCCCACCGGCAACACCCAATGACATCGATAAAAAAATTGCGCAACTAGTCGCAGAACAAGTTCCTGATGGAGCTTGTGTCCAGCTGGGTATCGGTGGGTTACCGAATATGGTGGGAACTCTACTCGCTGAATCCGACCTGAAAAACTTGGGTTGTCAGACTGAAATGATGGTTGACGCCTACTACCATTTGTATCAAGCGGGCAAATTAACCAATACCAAAAAAGGTATTGACAGAGGCAAAGCTACTTATGCGTTTGCCGCTGGCAGCCAGTTCCTCTATGACTGGATGGACAACAACCCCTGTCTTGCAACATATGCGGTAGATTACACCAACAACCCGTATAATATAGCCCAAAACCCCAACGCGGTAGCCATTAACAACTGCGTAGAGGTTGACCTCTTTGGTCAAGTTTCCTCTGAATCCTCTGGTCCCCGGCACATCAGCGGCACCGGCGGTCAGTTAGACTTTACCACGGGCGCTTACATGTCGCCTGGCGGAAAAGCTTTCATTTGCTGCACCTCCAGTTTTACGGATAAGCAAGGTGTACTAAGATCTCGGATTGTCCCGATGCTGCCTCAAGGCTCAATCGTTACGGTTCCGCGTACCCAGACCCACCTGATCGTTACCGAATACGGCACGGCAGACCTGGCTGGTCGCAACACCTGGGAACGGGCAGAACGGCTGATTAATATTGCTCACCCGGATCTCCGTGATGGTTTGGTAAAAGAAGCCGAAAAACTGAACATTTGGAAAAAGTCTCTTAGATAAAAAAGAGATTTTCAATTATCTAAATCTGGGAAAGAATTGTTTGGGAATAAAATCCCTAATAAACCTCACATAACCTAAATGTATAATTAACCATTATAATTATTTCAATAAGATTAAGGCCGTATCTATTTGATACAAAGGCCTTGATCTTATTGTTTTTGCCAGGGATTAAAGTCTAAAGTCGCCAAGATATTGACAGCATAAGTACTTTACACTTTCCCGTTAATTCTGTTAAAATATTTTCGTGAACATTAATTTAAAAATAATCCGTTTTAATATTGTCGAAAAATTCTCTTAAATCGCAATAAAATAAAATAAGCTAATGTATTTAAAAATTACATATTCCTTTATTTACCTATATAACAAGCTGTTTCTATAGACTGCTTGGGATTAATTATGTTGGTATATAAAGTTGCCCAAGATAGAGAATACATAATAAAAATGTAAAGGGAGGTGACTGGTCAGGGTCTTTTTAAACCGCAGCAACATCCAAGTTGCACTTACTTTACCTAGCAAAATATTACGGAGGTGTCGAAATTGGCTTACACTAGTGAATACAAATCTAAACTAGTTAGTGCTGAACAAGCAGCGCAAGTCGTTAAATCTGGAGATTGGATTGATTACAGTTTTGGTCATTGTCAACCTTACGCATTTGATAAGGCCCTGGCCGCACGCAAAGACGAATTAAAAGATATCAAAGTTCGCGGCGTTCTTACGCTCAGACCGTCCGCCTTACTGGAAGCCGATCCTGAAGGCGCGGTCTTTACCATGTCTAACTGGCATTTCACCGGCTACGACCGCAAGATGTCTGAAAAAGGTTTAACCTACTATCACCCCATGATCTTCCGCAACCAGCCCCACTTCTATCGCAAACAGCTCGCCAACGAAGTCGACGTAGCTGTTCTTCGAGTTACTCCAATGAATAAGGCTGGCTTCTTTAACTTCCATATGGGGGTTGCCTCTAGCCGGGCGGTCTGCGATGTAGCCAAAAAGATTATTTTGGAAGTTAATACCAAGCTTCCTTGGGCAATGGGCGGACAAGAAGAATGTGTCCATATATCTGAAGTTGACTATATCATTGAACACGAATCCCCGGTAGAAACCATCGGGGCAGCCACTCCGACTGAAGTTGATAAGAAGATCGCGGCCCTAGTCGTTGAACAAATTCCGAACGGCGCTTGCATCCAACTCGGCATCGGCGGTATGCCCAACGTAGTAGGTACCTTAATCGCCGAATCCGATCTGAAAGACTTGGGCTGCCATACGGAAATGCTGGTTGATGCTTATTACCACATGTATGAAGCCGGAAAATTAAATAATAAATGCAAGAATGTTGACAAAAATAAAAGCGCGTATGCATTTGCTGCGGGAAGTCAATTCCTCTATGATTGGATCGACAATAACCCATCTCTAGCCACCTATTCGGTTGGTTACACCAATGATCCCTATGTCATGGCAGCCAATGACAACATGATGTCCATCAACAACTGCTTAGAGATTGACCTTTATGGCCAAGTATCTTCCGAGTCTTCTGGAATTCGCCACATCAGTGGTACTGGCGGACAGCTCGACTTCCATACCGGTGCTTATATGTCTAAAGGCGGTAAAGGCTTTATCTGCTGTACCTCCAGCTTTATTGACAAACAAGGCAATCTTAAATCTCGGATCATCCCGAGTCTACCAGTGAATTCCATCGTAACCGTGCCCCGAACCCAAGGCCACATCTACGTCACTGAGTATGGTATGGCGGAAGTAGCCGGCCGTTCAACTTGGGAGCGGGCTGAAAGACTGATCAACATTGCTCACCCCGATCTTCGCGACGATTTAGTTAAAGAAGCAGACCGGATGAATATCTGGCGCAAGAGCAATAAGATCTCCTAGTATTTAAACCAGGTAATTAGAGCAGTTACTAACCCAATAAAGGGAAAAGCAATAAAAAAGGATCCGCTGAGCGGGTCCTTTTTTATTGCTTTGAATTTAATTCTATATTTAATTATGGTAAAATTATATCAGTTAATTTCAATTTGATTTTGGGTTTAATTAATATAGGTTTTATGGTTATACAGGTATTTAATCCCGGTCGTTTAGTCGCGGCGACGGGCGCTGCCTAAAAAATCTTTACAAATCACCAAAGGGGTCCCGGCATCGGCCGAGCCACTGATCAAATCCGCTAAACTGGCGATAATATCTTCCACCCGGCGCGGCGTAGTTCCCTCAGTCTCGATGCTGTCCCGAGCAAATGCTTCTCCCTTTTTCGCCATTAAATTTGCTTCAATTTCAGCGGAACTATGCCCATTGGCATGGTAATGGTCTACTAGGTATTTATATTTAAAGCCTTCCCTATAGGCTCCCCTCAAATTAGGGGTAGCGCCGAAAGCGGGCATTGGGTCGGCCAGCTCATAAATACCGGTTGAAGGATCCTGATAGGCGCCGTCTCCGTAAATAATTACTTCCACATTTTTATTTAAACCAGCGGCAACCCGCTCCTGAATTGCTTCCGCAACTTGATCCGCATGGCGCGGAGGAAGCTTTAGCTTATCGCCAGCCGAAAGGTTGCTCCCCAATAATCCCCATTCGGACCAGTTGGTACCGGTGTTACATAGATCCTGTAAAGTTATGCAGTTAGCGACCACCTGGCTTAATTTGGCTTTAGTCTTAAATCTTCTATGAACGTCGGCAACGATCACCCCGGCTACCTCAAACTGCGCTATACGCATTGGGTCGTTACAAAGAAAAATTTCCGCTCGCGCACCCTCACCCGTAATAATATCACTATACAGCTGGATATAATCAACCCCGGTAATCGGATGGCGGAAGTTTAGCGCCTGGGCTTCATCTTTGCTAATTACGTCTCCAAAGCATTTACCGGCTGATTCAGAATAATCCTCGGGTATTAGCTGGTTGCCGACTTCATCCGTAGGGTAAGAAAGCTGCAGGACTACCTCGCCCTGGGGTACCGCTGCGGCAATTCCTTTTAAAATTAAAGAGAATCGGTTACGACTTAAAATCGGAAATACTACTCCGATTCTATCGGCTGGACCTATTCCCAGTTTTTCACGAACCTTAAGAGCTACGTCCTGTACTGTGGT
>CAZKWP010000123.1:0-6139 GCA_964556555.1 uncultured Syntrophomonadaceae bacterium | reverse complement strand
GTCAGATTTTTTTCTTCCGGTTTTAATTCCCGGGAAGAAGTCCCAATATCGGCTGCTCCTTCTTGGGCTGCTTTAATGCCGGCTGAGGAACCGCCGCCCTGGACAAAAATTTTGACCTCACGGTTTTTCTCCATATAAGCCTGAGATAGCACATCGGAAATTGGCTGCACCGAGGTAGATCCGGAAATATTAATGGTCTTTCGCGCTGGCGTCGTTGCTCCTTTATCCCCGCAGCCCACTGCGCCTAACGCCAGTACAGTCAGCATACTCACAATTACGAATAACCCACTGAGTTTGATCAGTTTATTTTTCACGATTATACCCTCCTTAATAATTAAATCTTAAATTAACCCATTTCATACGAGATACGAGCGTTCGAGCCCCGGAAAATGATTCCCCCAACTGACTGAGAGATTTATTTGCCACTACTTTAACCAGCGGCCAATCCCCAGACAGCTGGTTTCACCTCCCCCACGCCTTATAATTACCTAATCTGCATTATCATTTAAGTCTTTTCTCTGACCGGTTACCAGGTAAATCGTCCATTCTCCAAGATTGGTCACATGATCCGCTACCCGTTCCAGAGAATGCGCAATCAGTAAAAGGTGGACCGCTTGGCGGCTGGTTTGGACATCCTTAGTCATAAACTGCAGCAAATCCCGGAAAACTTGATCGTAAAGAAAATCAACTTCCTTCTCTTTTTCGATCAGGGAATAACAAAGTTCTACGTTCCGTTCGATATAGGCGGCAAGTCCAGTGTGAACCATTTCCTGGGTTAATTTAGCCATCCGGGGAATATCAATCAGCGGTTTAATCAAAGTCTCCTGGCCAATCGCTAAAGTTGCGTACGCGATATCCACCGCATGGTCCGCCATCCTTTCCAAATCAGTAACGATCTTTAAGGCAGTGCCGATCATCCGCAAATCTTTGGCCATGGGCTGCTGAAGCGCCAGCATTGCCAAACACTTATCTTCAATCAGCAGCTGGAGGTCGTCTACCAGATCATCCTCAGCAATAACTTTTTCGGCCATTTTTAAATCCTGCTCTTGTAACGCCTTGACGGAACTGGCAATAGCATTCTCTACCAGCGTTCCCATTCGCAGCACCTGTTCGTGCAGAGCCTCCAATTCCAAGTGAAATACATTTCTAGACAAATCTATCTCCTCCTATCTTTCGGCTGCTAATTTAACCAAATCGTCCGGTCACATAATCCTCAGTTCTTTTATCGGTTGGTTGGGTAAATAATTGCTTGGTCGGGCCGTACTCGACCATCTCCCCATTTAAGAAAAAAGCGGTGTTATCTGAGATTCGAGCGGCCTGCTGCAGGTTATGGGTAACGATCACAATGGTGTATTGATTTTTCAGTTCGTTAACCAAGTCTTCCAATTTGGCGGTTGAAATCGGGTCTAAGGCAGAAGCGGGCTCATCCATTAGCAGAACCTCCGGCTGCACCGCCAAAACCCGGGCAATCACCAAGCGCTGCTGCTGCCCCCCGGACAATCTAAGCGCGGAACTCTTCAGACGATCCTTGACTTCTTCCCAGAGAGACGCTTCCCGCAGGCTCTTTTCCACCACTTCGTCCAGTTTAAGTCGATTCTTTAAGCCATGAGCCCGTAAACCATATGCTACATTATCGTAAATCGACATCGGAAAGGGGCAGGGACGTTGAAAAACCATCCCTACTCGTTTGCGCAGTTCCACTGGATCGGTCTGCTCCGAATAAATATCTTCCCCCTCCAAAAACACCTTGCCCTCCAGACGCGTTCCTTCAATCAGGTCATTCATCCGGTTCAAAGTACGCAGAAAGCTGGATTTACCGCACCCGGACGGGCCAATGAGCGCCGTAACCTGATGTCGCGGGATGCTTAAGGTGATTCCCCGCAAAGCCTGGAAATCTTTATAATACAGCTGGAGATTCTCACAAGCCATCTTGTTTAGGGCCGGTCCCGTTCCCTGCATATCCTCACCGGTCCCATCCGTGATTATCCACAGTTTTCTAGCTGCCGGCATATCGGCTGATTTCGATTGAGGACCGCCGGAAAAAGGATCTGCCGGTTCCCTTTTTGTTTTGACCTGAGCAAAAAACATTTCTATCCCTCTTTTCTCCTCAAGCTATTTTAGCTTTTAGTCCGGCCTGCCAGCCGATTCATAAAATAGTTGGATGCCAGATTGATGATTAATACTACTCCTATTAACACAGTTGCGCTGGCGTAAGCTTTTTCCAAAGAAATACCTTCCGACGCTAACACATAGAGATGAACCGACAAGGTCCGAGCCGGGTCAAATATGGATATGGGCATTCCCAACGCACTGCCCGCTGTAAGCAGCACTGCGGCTGTCTCTCCTACGGCCCGGCCAATCCCTAAAACGACGCCAGCAGCAATGCCAGGGATCGCGGCCGGCAGAATCACTTTCCGAATGGTATACCATTTGGTCGCTCCTAAAGCCAAGCTGCCTTCCTGGTAGGCAGCCGGAACCATTTTTATGGCTTCTTCCGAAGCCCGGATCAATGTAGGCAATATCATGATGGCCAAGGTAAGTCCCCCGGATAAGACTGACCAGCCCAAGCCTAATTTCAGCACAAAGAAAGCAAAACCGAACAAACCGAAGATGATCGAAGGGACCGCGGCCAAAGACTCTGTGCAAAAACGGATTACCCCCACCAGGCGTCCGGAAGTTAAATACTTCGTTTGGTAAACAGCAGTGCCCACTCCAAGGGGGATAGCGATCGCCAGAGAAACCAGGGTTAAGTACATAGTCCCCACGATTGCTGGAAAGACACCGCCTTCTCTCCCCATCTGCCGCGGTGACTCCAGTAAAAAACTAAGGTTTATTGAGCCTAATCCATTGCCCAGGATGTGACCCAAGATAACAGCCAGAATCAACAGGGTCAGACCCGCAATAATCCAGTGCAAAGTTTTGAAAAAAGCTTCTTCAACCCGAGCCGCCGTTCTCATGTCAGGTCCACCTTTCTGCGCGCAACCAGCTGCATAATTAGATTTAACAGCATCACGAAAAAGAACAATACAATTCCCGTGGCAAACAAGGCTTGCTGATGCATCCCGGAAGCGTAAGACATTTCCATGACCACATTGCCGGTTAAAGTACGAATCGGGTCAGCCAGAGAATTCGGCACTAAGGCCACGTTGCCGGTGACCATGATCACAGCCATGGTCTCCCCGATTGCCCGGCCCATCCCTAAAATTATCGCCGTTAAGATCCCGGAACGGGCTACGGGGAGAAAGACCCATTTAATCGTTTGCCAGTGCGTGGCTCCCAGAGCCAATGAGCCTTCTTTCAGTTCTGCGGGTACCGCCCGCAGCGCGGTTTCGGAAAGGCTTAAAATCGTCGGCAAAATCATGATCCCCAAAATAATTGATCCCGCAATAACGCTAAAACCAGAACCGCCTAAGCGTTCCCGCAAAAAAGGAACGATCACTACCAAACCATAAAATCCAAATACTACGGAAGGGATTCCCGCCAGCAATTCAATAGCCGGGCGGATAAGCCTGGCGGCTTTCGCTGGAGCCATCTCTGCTAAAAAAATGGCTCCCATTACCCCCAGAGGCACCCCGATCACTAAAGCGCCAAGGGTTACGTAAACTGAACCGACAATCATCGGCCAGATACCGAACTCTCCGCCAGTCGGACGCCAGATTTGGCCGGTCATAAACTGCCAGATCCCGACTTCCCTTAGAACCGGGTAACCGGAACTGACCACAAACCAAGCAATCAAGCCGATGACGAAGATGGAGAACAGGGCAATTATCAACAGACTTTTTTTTACTATAAACTCCGACCAACGTTTATTTTTGGGCAACATGATTCTCCCTCCTCTTAGTCTCAGTATAGAAGGTCAGTATGAAGCCAACATTGAAAAAATGTTACAGTTTTGTAACGGTCCCGGAAGAATTTCCAAGTACAAATCAACTCAGTCAAAAGAAATGCCCTCTCAGCCAATTTAAGTTCATTCTGAGCTAAGCTAAATATAAGTTCATTAAAGCCAAACAGCACTGATAACAAACACAAAAAAGCAAACCCACTCGGGTTTGCCGCGATTTGGAATTCGACTTCCATATTAGATTATCCGATTATCCAGTTTGTCCTGAGCAACCTCCAAGAACATCCTGAATTTCAATTTTTACTTTGGCTATCGTTTTCTTTATTGAGCTTCCCCTGAGCCGTCCGGCTCAGCCGGGTTTATATCTGCTTTTTCCAGGACGAAACTAAAGCAAGTCCCTCTATTTATACCTTTTTGCAGCCCGTCTTCCACCTCAATCGTCGTACCGTGCGACTCCAAGATATGCTTCACGATGGATAGCCCCAAACCGGTACCGCCCACCTTACGGCTGCGGGCTTTATCTACCCGGTAAAATCGCTCAAAAATCCGTTTCCGTTCTTCGGGCTGAATGCCGATACCGGTATCGCAAACCTTAATCTGCACCCCGGAGGGCACATCCTGAACCATTAAGGTAATCGTACCGCCGGGGGCGGTATACTTGATCGCATTGTCAATCAGATTATCCAAAACTTGTTCCAGCCGGCAGGAATCAGCGAGAACCCGAAATTCTGCGCCGGACGGCTCTAAAATCAACTGTTGTTCATGGGACTGAAGGGCGGGACCAAATTTACTGGCCACACGCTTCAGAAAAGCGGCGGCTTCCAAAGGTTCCGGCTGCATCAGTCCCGGCTGTGATTCAATCTGGGACAGCTGCAACAAATCGTTGATTATGGCGATCAGTCGTTCCGCTTCCTGATAGATGATCCGGATAAATTCTTCGGCGACCGGTCGATCATCCAGCGCACCCTCCAGCAAGGTTTCCGCAAATCCTTTTACCGAAGTTACCGGGGTCCTAAGTTCATGGGACACGTTGGCAACGAAATCGGTCCGGATTCGTTCCAAACGTCTTAGTTCCGTAATGTCATGGAGCACTACCACCAAACCGAGATTCTGCTCTTCCGGGCCAGTGATCGGGGAAAGTTGAACTTCTATGATTCTTTCGGTTGGGGTCAATACCCGGATCTCTTCCCGTCGGGGCTGTCGGCTCACCATAGTCTCGCCAATCATGGACGAGAGCTGATAATGACGAATGACTTTAGTATGGGACTGACCGATAAATTTTTGGCTGGAAACATTAAGTGAGGAATTTGGTTTTTCCAGGGAAAGAATTTTTAAGGCGGCCGGATTAATCAGGTCTACCTTACCGGCTGGACCGACAAAAACCACCCCGCTCACCATGCTTACTAATACGGATTCCAGGCGCGTCTTCCCGGCGTTGATTTCGGCCAGCATCTGCTTTAAATTAGCTGACATGTAGTTCAGGGATTCAGCCAGGCTTCCCAATTCATCCCGGCTGGTTGAATAACGCTGCTGCACGAAATTTCCCCGCGCTATCTGCTGCGCGGAGCGGGTCATTTCCTCGATTGGCCGGGTTGCCCGTCGCGCCAGAATCAGTCCGATTATTCCAGCCACCAGCAGGCCCAGGATTGCCGCGCTTAAAACAATCTGCCACATTCGATCAATCGTAGCTTCTATTTCGTTCAAAGGAATCGCCAGTCGCACAAAGCCCTGAATATTATCACTGGAAATTATCGGCACTGCCACATACAGCATGTTATTGCCCAAGGTGCGGCTCTGGTGGATGGCCCAGCCTTCACCCTGGTTCAAGGCAGCCATAATTTCCGGACGGTCCAAGTGATTTTCCATGCTCTGAGGCGCCTCAGCCGAATCTCCCCACACGACCCCGTTTCGATCAATAATCGTCACCCGCGTTTCTGTCTTAACCCGGGTAGTCTCCGCCAAGGGCTGCGCAAACCGGTTGAATCCGGCCGCCCCTTCACTTTGGGCCATTTCGATGTTCTTTTCGGCCATTTGCCCGATCAGTCGGGCCTCAATCAACAACTGGGACCGCAGATTATCCAGAAAATAGTGCTCCAAGCCTCGAATCAGATAAACGCCTAAGACCAGCAGAGAAGCGAGTACGAGAAAAATATAGGTCAGCGTCAGTCTCCAGCGAATGCTCCGCATCATCATTTCTCCCTCAATCTATAACCAAACCCCCGCACCGTCTGGATGTAGTTCGGATTTTTCGGGTCATCCTCTATTTTGTCGCGCAGATTGGATATGTGCACCATCATG
>CAZKWP010000122.1:0-6237 GCA_964556555.1 uncultured Syntrophomonadaceae bacterium | reverse complement strand
AGAGACAGGAGCGTTGTTGGTGGGAGCGGGGGTTTGCGCCTCGTTAATCGTCTTGCTCCCACATCCCACTATGGACAACAAAAAGACACCTAATAAGAATAATGCGATTATTTTTTTACTACGTTTCATTCTAATCCTCCTTCATCATATTTCCGTGTCCCGGGGCATTTCTGAGCCGCAACTCAGAAATGACAATAGCCACTAAGATGATTAGACCAATGGTAAGCTGCTGATAATAAGATGGTATGTTTAGAATTGTCAACCCATTACGTAACATCCCTAATAGCAAGCACGCCATCACAGTTCCGGTGATGCTCCCTCTCCCTCCCTTCATATCCGTACCACCCAAAACAACTGCTGCAATGGCATCCAGTTCTAACATCCAGCCTGCCAATGGCTCAGCTGTGTTCAAACGTGCAGTCACCACCAATCCACCAATCGCTGCAGTTAACCCTGAAATAGTGTAAACAACTGTTTTATAAGCTTTGTTAGCTATGCCAGAACGCCTCAGGGCTTCCTCATTTCCGCCCAGAGCCAAGGTATAATAACCCAGTTTGGTCCTATTGAGAACTAAGGCGCCCAGTAGGGCAAGCATTAAAGCCATTAGGATAGGTGGATTGACCGGGCCGACATGACCACTGCCCCACCAGGTAAAATTCTTAGAAAATCCGTAAATCGGGATGCCTTTGGTGAGGATTAAGGCAATGCCCCTGGTTACCGACATGGCGGCCAGGGTTACGATAAAGGGGCTGATATTCAGCTGGGAAATAAGCAAGCCATTGAACAGACCAACCGCGGCTCCAGCGGCGAGACCAAATAGGATGGATACCTCGACCGTTAACCCCGAATGCAGAGCCAAGGCCATGCAGACTCCGCTGAGGGCCGTAATGGCTCCCACCGATAAATCAATACCGCTGGTACAGATGACAAACGTCATTCCCACAGAAATTATTACAAGCAGCGCACTCTGGTCCAAAATGTTGCGCCAATTATCCCAGGTCATAAAAAACGGTGATGCCCGATCTAACAGTATAGCTAAAACAAATACGGTCAGCCCGAGTAAAATTTGGGAAAACTCCTCGTTCCACGACAATAAAAATCTTCTAATTTGCGGCATCGCTTTGCACTCCATTGAAATTGACATCCCTAGTGATCTGGGTAGCCCCCATAATCAGCTCAACAATCTGGCTGGGCTGACTTTCTCTCGTGCTGCATACTGCGGCTATCTGGCCATGGCGCAGCACACATATGCGTTCGGCTATCTCAAACACGTGATGTAGATTATGGCTTATGACTACAACTGCCATACCGGCCCGGGCTAATTCCTGCATCAGTCTGATCACTTTGGCCGATTCCTGAACACCCAAAGCCGCGGTAGGCTCGTCAAAAATAATGACGTTTCCTCCCTGGATGATGGCCCTGGCCACCGCTACTCCTTGCCTTTGCCCGCCAGATAAAAGACCCACTGGGGTTTTTAAGGAAGGAATGCTGACCTGCAGGCTATCCAGGACCCGACGGGCCTCCTTTTCCATTTGGCCCCGGTCGATCAGGATGCCGGCCTTAACAATTTCCCGTCCGAGAAATACGTTGCTGACTACGTCCCGGCAGTCAACCAAGGCCAAATCCTGGTATACTGTGGATATACCCAGCCGGATAGCCTTAGCTGGCGATAAGGAATGATAGGATTTTTCCCTCACTTGTACGGATCCGGAATCTGCGGCAACCGCCCCAGCCAGGATTTTGATGAGGGTGCTTTTTCCGGCGCCGTTGTCACCCACAATGGCTAATATTTCGCCTGCGTAAATATCCAAGCTGACATCGCGGAGGGCAGTTATATTCCCATATGATTTGCTCAGGTGCGAAATCCTTACCGCAGGATTTTTGATATTTGTGGTCATAACTATCTCTTTTCAACATAATCAGGTTAATGTATAATAACCACAAGGAATACATCGTATATTATTTGAGAATATAGAAATTATAGCCTAAAATCATTTTTGTCGTCAATGCCTATCGCTACATACCGGGTTCGGTGAAGTTTTTCGGCATTATTTTCATGCAGGAGAGGATATTATGGCCGCACAGAACGCTGCAAATTTTATCGTTGAAACAGCCTTGTTGGGCCAAGGTCTGGTTTCGGTCAACAGCAAACAGATAAAAAAGCTATGGCCAAACTACGCCCTCTTAACCTGGCTGCAAAAAGGACGCATTGTTTTAGGATCAATCGAAGAATTTCTTCATTATAAAAATGAAACCGTATCTTGGCAAAGACTCGACGGTCTGACCCTTTATGAAGGAATAAAAGGCAGGGTTGACGGGTTTCTTACTGCCTCAGCAACTATAGCTGTTGCGCACGATTTGGGATACCCAATAGTTGTAAGCGCAGGTTTGGGGGGAATTGGAGATATTATTGAGGAACAACTTTGCTTTGACCTTCCGGCTTTGGCAAAGACCGAAATAACTCTGGTGGCGACTTCGCCCAAAGATATGCTGGATATCCCCGGAACTATAAGATGGCTGCACAATAATGGTGTAAAAACATTTGGTGTCGTCACTGAATATTGTGATGGTTACGTGTTCGTGGGGCAAAAAACGCAACTTATGCAGACACTGAGCCACGACGATTTAGGATTAATAGTTCACGGGCATAACCTGATTTTGAATCCGATTCCCCATGAAAAAAGACTCCAAAATTATGACTATTTGCGCGAAGCCATTACCGCAGGGAAGCTTGCGGAGCAAAATGGTGAACCTTACCATCCGGCTGCTAATCGTCGCCTGGATGTACTGAGTCAGGGGTGGTCCTCGATTATCCAATTGAAATCACTTATCGCCAACATCGTAGTTGCACGTAATATTAGATTATATCCAAATTGAAAGAGTGATTGCTTCCTGAGGAGTGTTTCAACTTTGTCGAGTAGATGCCCACCTCTTGACTATTATCGGGAAATTTTCCGATGGTCAATTGGTGTGGCACCCCTCACAGAACCGTACGTGCCCTATTAAGGCATACGGCTCCTCATTTTGCCATTTACAGCGAATAGCATATTTCCCGCCTTAAATCAAAGATGTTGACATATACTCTAGGTCTTGGTAGTGGATAGAAGGTCAATAGCTTAACAAATTGTGTCCAATTATAGCTTGCTCGTTGGCTTCGCCGATTTAACCATTTGAAAAGTGTTCTTCTTACTTCGTGGAGAAATAACGATAACATTGATGAGTTATCTGTTATTCCATAATACTGGTAGTAACCTACCAGTTTCCTCTGCAGTATTCTCATTATATCCTTTAATGGCAAGGTACGATTAGCTTTTATCCACTCTTTGACCCTTAGCATACTGGCCCGAAATTTCTTCTTACTTGTTTTCCGCTTTACTCGGAAGTACCCTTTTAAGCTCTGGCTACAGTAATGCGTGAAGCCTAAGAAATCAAACGTTTGGGGCTTCTTGTGTTTTAAGCACTTGTACTGATACCAGGCCCTTTGTCCAAATGGAATTATTTTCGTTTTCTCTTCTGCTATTTCCAGGTTGAAGCGATCTAGCCTCTTTACCATCGCTCTGTAATAGGCTTCCGCCTCTTCTTTGTGTTTAAAACAGGCTACATGGTCATCTGCATAACGCACCATAAATGCGGCTCCTTTGCAGTAGAGGCGTACCACCCTATAAAACCATAAATCGAGTACGTAATATAGATAGATGTTCGCTAATATGGGCGATATGACACCTCCCTGCGGGGTCCCTTCTAGTGTATCGTATCTGATGCCTGCCTCTAACACACCCGCTTTGAGAAAACGATTAATAATCTGTAGCAAATTCGGGTCAGAGATTCTGTGTTGAAGAAATGTCATCATCCACTCATGGCTAACGTGATTAAAGAAGCCCTTTATATCCGTATCTACTACATACTGCGTTTGGTACTTAGTCATGTTGTGTTCTAGCGCTTTAACTGCGTCATGACAACCTCTTCCAGGTCGGAATCCAAAGGAGCAATCTAGAAACATTGGCTCATATATGGCTGTTAAAATTTTGGTAACGGCCATTTGTACGAGCTTGTCCTCATATCCAGGAATTCCTAATGGTCGTAGTTTATCTGTACCTGGTTTTGGTATGTAAGTTCGGCGGACCGGAATTGGACGGTAGGCACGACTCTTCATCCTATGTAGGAGGTCGTCAATATTCTGCTCTAGATTTTCTTCATATTCCAGTTTTGTCGTACCGTCAATTCCTGGAGCTTTATTGGCTTTCATTTCCACGTGACACTGGACTAACATTTCTTCATTAATTAAGTGTGCTAGTGATGTGAATTTCTCTTTCGGCCGTGTTTTTGCTATTTCTGCTATCCTCGTCAGTTTTGTTTCCATTTGAGACCTACCTCTGTGTGTAGAAAATGTTTCCCTGGCGGGGGTGACAAAATGTTACTCCCTTCCCTCTGCGGACATTACCCCGCTTCCTCGGTAATATGAAGTAATCCGACTCCCTGCTTGCCATTTGGCGTCCTTGCTTTGTTAAGGCTTGTTAGCCATACTCCTTGTCGAAGAGCAAACAGGGTCTCCCGAGTTGACTGCAGTATACCAATGTATAACGTGCCAGGCTCTAAGACCTCGGGGAAGCCAATCTGATCTCACCCTATCGATCATCTTGGTGTTGTCTTCTGCAAACACTACAACATCGACCTTCCCATCTTTCCATTTTCGAGGCTCAATCATTTCAGCCAATGGCTTCCGGCCCGCTACCTCGTCTGCCTACGCTTACCCTTTAGAGTTACCCCTAGAAAGGCCAAGGCTAACTACAAGTGGTTGGTTAGACCTTACTCGACGGGATTCTCACCCGCTATATACTGCGCCCTTTGCTCGGCGCACAGTGTAATTGGTTCTTAGTCTGCAGGATTAAACCCGCAGCTTAAACCCTGTATGTCCGCCTTGTATTCCGCAAAAATTTTGGCCGAATGTAATAATAACCCTGGCCGAATGTTACAGGATTGTTGGCAGAATACCACAAAAATACTCAACTTTCCCCCAAAAACAAAAACCCAGGTCTTTAAACCTGAGTTTGTACCTCATTTTGGTGGAGGTGGAGCATGGCTCATCAAATCCACAATCAGGAAACTAAAGCTTTTTAAGCTATTTAGGAAAATTATATGAATGGCATCGCCTGATAAGAGGCGATGCCATTTCAATGCACAGAGGGATTATGTATTTATGACACCTGTCTACGGGAAAACTGAATAACATTACTCGGCATATCAAATTCGAAAGTAGTAACCGCACTTTCGTACTGTTCGAGCAGCTTTTCTGACTTAGTAATTGGGGGCTTCTGCCGAATGGTTTCTTTCACGAGGGTTTCGTTTCTTCTAAGCACCTTATTATCGATAATAGATTCTATTTCATTACTCAGCATCGCTGAGAACCTCGGTGCGTATTCAGCCCAAAGCCGACTGCCGACATCTTTAGCGAAACTAAGGGTAGCCCTTTTTAGCAAATCCCCAGCCGATTGCGGACGAACCTGATCGGCATAGTAATCTACCTGAGGTGCTGTCGTGCGGCGATACACTACATCCCTTCGTTCCTGTGGCGCGGTCATCTTTATGTATTCATCATAAGGAACAGGGTTGCAGTACATCTCAGACATTGTCCCGTTCGCTTTGCGGATCCCACCACTGCTGGCTTTCTGACCAGAGCGTGGCTCGGACGCTTCCACTACATATTTTTTCTTCTCACTCATCAATCAGACCTCCTGTCAAATTAGTCTCAGGCTCCAGAATAAAGAGCCCCTCGGTGTTCTCTGTATAATATGAGAGGTAATCCTCTCGTACGACATTCATGCTCTTGGCATCGATCAGTATCACGGACAAATCTCCCTTATATGAAATTTTGCCCTTGAAACTGGCCATTTCATCATAATAGTCTGCAAAGTCCGATACAACTGAAACTTTTCTTTTTGCGTCGGGAGCAATTAGAACCGTTTCTGCCAACAAACGTCTTGCGTATGTGGTGGGCGATTCTTTCACAAGTATCTTCCCATCCCGCTCTTCAGGTTTGGGGGCACGTGGTACAAATCTGAACATCCACGTTGATATTGACTGGCCCTCAACGCCGACAGTCAAATCGGGTGAAAACACGTGATAGGTCTTTTGAATTTCCAACGGTTGAAAGCGAATTCCTGCCTTAACCAACCCCCCGATGATAATTAGCTCAGTTCTTTTCTGAAATGTTACGCGTTCTTCTTCATCTTGCCGTTC
>CAZKWP010000121.1:0-6269 GCA_964556555.1 uncultured Syntrophomonadaceae bacterium | reverse complement strand
CCCATTTTCCAGGTTGTTTAAAATTTTCTCGTAGAGGATCCGTTCATGCACCGCGTGCTGGTCGAGAATGTACAGCCCGTCTTGTCCCTCGGCCAGGATATAGGTGTCGGCGATTTGTGCTTTCGGCACTAAGCTGGGCAGCAATCCCTCGCTTATCTTGGCTTCCGCAAACCCTAAAACCGGGTTTTCGACCGTTTTGCCCTCTGCCTCCGGCTGAGCATTGACCCCTGGATGATTCCGGACTAATGAATAACCTTCGGCATAGCCTTCCTCTGTAAAGGCTTGCTCCTGGCTTAGCCACCCGGGATCGGACGGCAACGGCCCGGATTTGGGCGTCTCCGCTGGACGAAACAGCAAAGACGGCTCAGTTGGTGTTTGGGAAGCAAGCGTTTCCAGTTCCCCCCAGGACAGGCTTGAGCCTTCTAACCCGGCATAACCTTGAGCGCTTGGCTTTGGCAGTCGAGCTTCCGGTTCCGTGACCGAAACCGGGGTAAACAGGCTGGTCCGATTTTCCTGAACCTGAAAAGGATTGGGGGTTCTCCCCAAACGGGTGACGATCTGGGGAATCGCCGCTTCCGTAAGCAAGGCTTGGCGTACGGCCTGCTTCACTGCGGTAAAAATCCCTCTCTCTTCCTGAAAGCGCACTTCCAGTTTGGCGGGATGCACATTTACATCCACCATTTCCGGCGGAAGGTCGAGATGCAAAATCACTACCGGGAAACGCCCCAGCGGCAGCAGTCCGCGACAAGCCTCCCCCATTGCCTGCTGCAACATCCGGCTCTGGATATAGCGGCGATTAACCAAGAAACTCTGTTGGTGCCGGTTGTTGCGGGTCAAACTGGGTTTAGACAAGTATCCCCAAATCCGTACGCTCTCCGTTCCAATCATTTCGGTCTGGTCTACGGGCAGCATCTGCTGAGCGGTTTGCGTTCCGTGAACTGCGGCAACCGCTTCCAGTAAACTATTATTGCCGCGGGATTGAATTAAAATCCTGCCTCCCGGGATTTGGAGTTTAAAAGCCACCTGCGGGTTTCCCAAAACCAAACGGCTGACCACGTCGACCGCGGCCCGCAGTTCACTGGCGGCGCTCTTTAAAAACTTGCGTCTGGCAGGCAGGTTAAAAAACAAATCGCGCACCGTAATTCGGGTACCGGCCGGAGCGCCCGCTGGTTCCTGCGCCAGCAACTCGCCCCCCTCAACCGTCAGACGGGTACCAGCCGGCTGCATTGCCGGCCGGCTGATTATTTCCAGACGGGATACAGCAGCGATGCTGGAAAGGGCTTCGCCTCGAAACCCGAAACTCAGCACCGTGCGCAGGTCGTGCGCGGAAGTAATCTTACTGGTGGCATGCCGCTCAATGGCCAAACGCACCTCTTCCTGGTTCATCCCACAGCCGTTATCCGCCACCCGCAAAAGCTGCAGTCCGCCTTCTTCCAACTCTATTTCCACCCGGGTGCTTTCGGCGTCCAGGGCGTTCTCGATCAGTTCCTTCAGGACGGAAGCAGGACGATCCACCACTTCGCCCGCGGCTATTTGATTAATGGTTGCTTCATCTAAAAGTCCAATCCGGCTCGCCATGTCAACCACCCTTCTACTGCTGGCTTTCCTGAGCTGTCACGTCTAATACTTATTCTCCCGTTGGTGAACCGGATACCACTGCCAAAACTCATCGGCTTTTTTGTCCTGCAAATATACGACATCAATTATTTTTGACGCTTTGGCTTTGGCTTCGGCATAGGCGTCCCGTCCTTCCTGCTGACACGCCGCACAGGCATAAAGGGGAATCGAAATCCCCACGATCCTTTGACCGTTCCAGGTTCGTTCCGCCTTGGACTCAATCTTAAGATACCCGGGACAGTCGGGGCACATTTTAATTGTTTCCCGTTGGTCCTCTTCAATCTGATCAGTATCGTAATAAATGCTTCTTTGCTTTTGGTAATAAGGCCCGGCCGCGGCTTTCTTCTGCTGGGCTGTTTCTTTACGCTTAGCCCAGATTTCCTGCAGATCACCGACTACCCCGTGAATCCGGTTGGTGACCTCCTTGCTCATCCGCAGTAAATCCGGCTGCAGATCGGGTTCCCGTACCTGCGAGTAATCGAGACCGGCCATGGCTAAGATGATCCCGGTGTTAACGTATGGCAAAGCCGACTCAATGGAGTAACCGCCTTCCAGCACCGCCAAATCGGGCTTTAATTTTTCATTCAGCAAGGCGTATCCTCCAGCAGTCCAGCGCATACTGGCCAGCGGATCGGTATAATGATTGTCCTGGCCGGCCGAATTGACGACCAGTTCCGGGTCAAAATCGCGCAGGATCGGCAGAACCAGGTTGTCTAACACGTAGTGAATCCCTTCGTCTGATGTGCCGGGGGGCAGCGGGATGTTGATATTGGCGCCGTAGGCCCCGGGTCCACCCAGTTCCGGCACAAAACCGCTCCCCGGGTATAAGGTGCGGCCGTCCTGGTGAAACGAAATAAACAGTACATCCGGGTCGTGGTAAAAGATATCCTGGGTTCCGTCGCCGTGGTGCACGTCGGTATCGACAATGGCGATGCGGCGCAGGCCATACTTGTGGCGCAGGTATTCAATCATAATGGCTTCGTTGTTGATATTGCAGAAACCGCGGTTCCCGTGGGCTACCCGCATCGCGTGGTGGCCGGGGGGGCGGACCAGGGCAAAGGCGTTCGTAACCTCGCCCTGCATAAAGGCATCGGCCAAGACCATGGCACTGCCTACGGAAATCAGGTGAGCGTCCGTAATTTGGGTGCGGACATTGGGAACGCAAAAATGAACCCGGGCCACATCTTTCTCGGTCGCAATCCCGGCTTTATACTCGGCGATCTGTGGCAGATCGAGCAATCCTTCTTCAAAAAGCTGGTCTTTCGTATATAAAAGCCGTTCTTCCCGCTCGGGGTGGGTCGAAGAAATCGCCCAGTCAAAGGCGGGAAAGAAGACTAATCCCGTAAGGCGGCGGCTTAATGCTGACTGCTCCCGGCAGCGCTCAATCCACGGTTTTAATTGCTGGTGCATGGCTTATTTCCCCCTTTCTCAATGCGTCCAACCTGGGATCAGCCCAGCTGGTATTTGGACCACCACATCAATCAAACGGCCGACCCGGCTCCAACCCCGGATCATATTAAACAACTCCCCATGGGTGGCCTCGGCTTCGTCGCTGTAATCAACCAGGCCAAACTCTTCCGCCCGCTGCTTAAGCAGCTTCCGGGCGAGATTCTCCGCTTCGGGCAGGTTATAATCACCCGTTTTTGGCAGACGTTCCTGGGTGCCGTCCTCGGCAACCGTGTAAACACCGCGTTCCGTATCAATTCGCAGGGTTACCCCCAGCGTAGGACGGGCCAAGGCCGCGCCAATGGCGTTAGCAATGGGGGCGTTTGTCGGGATGATGCCATTGCAGTCCAATTGATCAGCTACCAGCGGCACGAGTGAGGGAGCCGATCCCCCTACGCCTACGATGTTCTGCGGCCGAATCCGTTCCTGTTGCATCATTTCCCAAACCCGGTATGCGGGTTCTTGCTCCCACTCCAAAAACATGGTTTTAATTTCGCTGATTATTCTTTGCACCACCAAGTCAATAACCTGTTGCGCTACGGTTGATGCAAGATCCCGGTCCTTAGGTGGGTTCGTTGGGTTCAGGTTATCCGCCGCTAAACTGGCGCCTAAAGCGACGAGAGCCTCCCGGGCTTTTTTTTCGTCGCCCAAATCAGTCAAGCCCAAAACCCGCATCGCATCGGTAGGCGTAGGTGCCGGTCCTCCCAGACAGGCAGCCGGACCCTCACGTTGCGGGCTTAAACTCAGGGAGCCCTTTTCCGCCCGCAGCGAGCTGTCTCCTCCGATGGCTACTGATTTCACGGAAAAGGCCCGGATTTGAGTCAAGTGTTCCTGCACCCGGGCGCCTTTGGACGAAAGCAGCGGTTTTCCGGAAAGGATTAAAGCCAGATCAGTTGTGGTACCTCCGATATCAACGACTACCGAGGTTTGTCCAGCCGGAGTTAAGGCCAAAACCCCCATGGTACTGGCCGCTGGTCCGGAAAAAATGGTTTCCACCGGCACCTCCACCGCTTTCTCTAAAGGAAGGGTTCCGCCATCGGCTTTCAAGATGTAAACTGGGGCCAGAATCTTTCGTTCTTTAAGGGCCGCGGCAACTTGCTCCAAAAATTGCCGGTAAGCGGGTCGGGTAGCTGCGGTAAGCCGGGTGGTCACGGCGCGGCGCGGAAAATTCAGTTTGCCGGCAGCCTGATGACCCAGTTCCACCTCCAGTTGGGGATGGTGCTTTAAAACCCAGGCGGCGATTTCTTTTTCCTGACGGTTATTACGGGTGGAAAACTTGCCGACCACGGCCAGCTTGCGGATTCCTCGCTTATCTAGGGCTTGGCAGGCAGCGGTTACTTCTTCAAGCTGCAGTTTCGCTGTTTCCCGACCCCGAAAATCGATTGCTCCCTGGAGCAAGAATGCGTCGCGAAAAACGGGATATTCCCGGGGATTAACCCCCGGCCCGGGTATGGCAAGCAGGGCCACCTGTTCTACCTTTTCCTCGGCTATTAAGTTGGTGATCAGCGTGGTGCTCAGTCCAACCCGTTCGATTTGGGCCGGATCAACTCCAACCATAACTTGATCCAAAACCTCGAGTAGAGTAGCCAGCAAGTCGGGACGCGTCGGCGTTTTGGCCCAGCTTATTACGGCTTGTTCCCTTACCAAGGCCGCATCGGTATAGGTTCCGCCTACATCTATGCCAATTATCACAATCTCACCGCCTTATAAAATTGCTTAGAAGTTTTCTTTTTAACATTATTTGAATTATTCTTGTATAGTAATTAATTGTTTCCAGCTTATGTAATATTTCAATGAATTTTATAATGCAATTCACGAAGCAAATTGGACTGTTATAAAACTTGACCCGGCGCTAAGCGTCCAGCTTCAACCGCTGCTGCAGATTGTATAGCAGGGTAAGAGCCTCCAGAGGCGTGGTCTTCATTAAATCCAGGCTGCGAATCTCTTCCAGCATCGGATGGCTTTCAAAACTGAGTAGGCTTAGCTGCGCGGGCGAATTTGCCGCTGTTTTTCGGTTAAAACCTTCCGGGTTGGCTGGAGGCAGAACCGCTGGGGTTGGAGCCGCTGAATTCCTGGGGCGGGGTTTAACGCTTTTTTTACTGCTGGTGCTTCTTGGCTGCCGGTGGTCTCCCGTTGTTCCAAATCCTGCAGGATTTGCTGCGCACGCTGAATCAGTTCCCCGGGCAAACCCGCTAAACGGGCCACCTGAATCCCGTAACTGCGGTCTACGCCGCCAGGCAGTACCCGGCGCAAAAAAACAATCTCATCTCCCTGTTCCCGCACCGCCACGTTATAATTCCAAACTCCCGGGAGTCGATTCTCAATATCGATCAGCTCGTGGTAATGGGTAGCAAACAAAGTGCGCGCTCCCAGGCGGTTGTGAATAAATTCGGTCAGAGACCAGGCAATACTCAATCCATCATAGGTACTGGTGCCCCGGCCGACCTCATCCAGGATGATCAAGCTGCGGGAGGTAGCGCTGTTGACAATGTTACCGACTTCGTTCATTTCTACCATAAAGGTGCTCTGCCCGCTGCCTAGATCATCACTGGCGCCGATCCGGGCAAAAACCCGGTCCACCAGACCAATCTGGGCTTCCTTCGCTGGTACAAAACTGCCGATTTGGGCCATTAAACAGATTAGGGCTACGCTCCGGCAGTAGGTGCTCTTGCCACCCATATTCGGTCCGGTAATCACCATGAATGATTTTTCTGGGGGCTCAAACACTACGTCATTGGGCACAAAGACTTGCTCCTGCAGATTTTTTTCGACCACCGGGTGCCGGGCGTCCTTAATGTCGATTGAAGTTCCCGCCTCCACCCGCGGTTTGCAGTAATCGTTTTCAAGGGCCACCTCCGCTAATGACGCCAGCACATCCAGTTCAGCCAAGCCCCGGGCGGTTTGACGGATCCGGCTTCCTTCCTGAGCAATCTGTTCGCGCACGCCCGTAAATAACCGGTATTCCAATTCCCTTACCTGGTCCTCGGCGCCTAACACCAGCGCCTCATACTCTTTTAATTCCGGGGTGACAAAGCGCTCCGCGTTGGCCAGGGTTTGTTTGCGCAAATAATCCGCTGGCACGGAATCTAAATTAGAATTCGTCACCTCCAGGTAATAGCCGAAAACCTTATTGTAGCCCACCTTCAGCGACTTGATGCCGGTGCGGGCCCGTTCCCGCGCTTCCAGGCCGGCAATCCACTGTTTGC
>CAZKWP010000120.1:0-6333 GCA_964556555.1 uncultured Syntrophomonadaceae bacterium | reverse complement strand
GTTTATTTTGGCTATTTAGGCTCCATCAAGGAACAAAACGGGGCAGCCATGAGTTTAGGCCGGATTTCTACCTTCCTGGATATTTATCTGGAACGCGACATTCAAAAAAATATGCTCACCGAAGAAGGGGCGCAGGAACTGATTGACCAGTTGGTCATCAAGCTGCGCATGATTCGTTTTCTCCGTACCCCGGATTATGATGAACTGTTTAGCGGAGATCCGATTTGGACCACCGAGTCGATTGGCGGCATGGGCCTTGACGGCCGAACCATGGTTACCAAAACCTCTTATCGGATCCTGCAGACCCTGTTTAATTTAGGACCCGCGCCGGAACCCAACATGACTGTACTCTGGTCGCAGCGCCTGCCCGAAGAGTTTAAAAAGTTTTGCGCCAGGGTGACGATTCATTCCAGTTCTCTGCAGTATGAAAACGATGACATCATGCGGCCGCTTTGGGGTAGCGATTACGGAATTGCCTGCTGCGTGTCGGCGATGCGGCTCGGCAAACAGATGCAATTCTTCGGCGCCCGGGTAAACCTGGCCAAAGCCTTGCTCTACGCCATTAATGGCGGTATAGATGAGAAGCTGGATATGCCGGTAGCCTATGGTTTCAGGCCGATTACCAGCGAGTTCTTAGATTATGAAGAACTGCGCCAGAGTTTTGACCGAATCCTGGATTGGCTGGCCCGGCTTTACGTCAATACCTTAAATATTATCCACTACATGCACGACAAGTACGCTTACGAACGATTGGAGTTTTCCCTGCACGACCCGGTTATCCACCGGACTATGGCTTTTGGGATTGCCGGCCTATCAGTAGTGGCAGACTCTCTCTCAGCCGTAAAATATGCCAAGGTTAAAGTTCGGCGCAACAGCGCCGGTTTGGCTACCGACTTTGAGGTGGAAGGTGAATACCCTACCTTTGGCAACAATGACCCCCTTGTGGATGATATTGCCGTGGAAATCGTCAAATCCTTTATGAGTAAGCTTAAAAAAACCCCAACTTACCGGAACGCGGAACACACCCTCTCTATCTTAACCATCACCTCCAACGTGGTTTACGGGAAAAAAACCGGAACCACGCCCGATGGACGAAAAACCGGCGAGCCTTTCGCCCCGGGGGCCAATCCGATGCACGGCCGGGACCACCGCGGCGCGCTGGCTTCCATGAATTCGGTGGCCAAGCTGCCTTACCTGCACGCGCAGGACGGGATTTCCTATACTTTTTCGATCGTGCCCAAGGCTTTGGGTCGGGAAGAGGGAGACAAGGTCAGCAATTTGGCAGCCATGTTAGACGGGTACTTTGAGAAAGGCGGCCACCACATCAACGTCAACGTACTGGAGAAGGAAACGCTGCTCGAAGCCATGGAGCACCCGGAGAAGTACCCGCAGCTGACCATACGAATTTCGGGCTACGCGGTCAACTTCATCAAGTTAAGCCGGGAGCAGCAGCTGGACGTTATCCACCGCACGTTCCACTCCAGCATTTAAAAGAAGCAAGGATGAAGCAGGGGGACGGTTCTCTTGCTTCATTAGGCAGAAATACTTTAACTGTTCCTAAAATCTATTTTCATCAGTGGTCATTCCCTATGCACATGTATGGATATTTCTTTAAAGTACCTTCACCAGACCAAAGGGGGCTAATTCATGGTCGTCCCGGTTAAAGGTTACTTACATTCTATCGAGAGTCTCGGGACTTTAGACGGCCCTGGGCTCCGCTTCGTCCTTTTTATGCAGGGCTGTTCCCTACGCTGCGCTTACTGCCACAACCCGGACACCTGGCCAATGCGCTGCGGCCGGGAGGTAACGGTGCCGGAAATCATCGCCGAGATAAAGCAGTACTTGCCCTATTTCGTCAAAGGCCAGGGAGGCGTTACGGCATCAGGTGGGGAACCCTTGCTGCAGGCCGAGTTTCTTCGCCAGCTTTTTCAGGAATTGCAGCGGTTAAAGGTGCACAAAGCGATAGATACGAGCGGATATGCGGATGTGGAAAAAGTGGAGGAACTGCTAAGGTATACGGACCTGGTGCTTTTTTCGATTAAACACACCGATCCCTTAAAGCACCGGCTTTTAACCGAGCAGTATAACTATAAACCACTACGTCTGGCAAGGTATTTGACCAAAATCGCCATGCCGGTCTGGATCCGCTACGTGCTGCTCCCCAGCCTGACCGACAGTTCGGAAGATTTAACCGCTTTAGCGGAATTAATTAACACCATGCCAAACGTTAAGCGGCTGGAGATTTTACCTTACCACGATTTGGGAGTTAAAAAATGGGCAGACTTAGGTCTGACCTATCAGCTTTCGGAGATCTCCCCGCCTACGGAAGAACAGACTAGTCAAGCCAGGGACTTTTTGCGAACTCTGATCCGACCAGATATTTATCTGACTTAATCCCGGGCGATGAAAATTTTCCCCTTAAGCAGTGCTATAATATACAAAAGACAGATGGAAGGAAATTTAGCCCATGATTCCGATTCGCGATTGCCTTCGGCCAAAACAATACCCCTACGTCAACGTTACCCTCATCGCCCTTACCCTGGTTATTTATTTATGGGAAGCCGCGCTCTCCCAGAAGGAACTAATGCAGGTGGCTTATAACTACGCCATTATCCCGATTGAGATCAATTTTAGGATTCCGAATTCCTTTTTAGAAATTGCGGCCTGGTATCCCCTGGTAACCAGCATATTTCTCCATAGCGGCTGGATGCACGTGTTGGGAAACATGCTATACCTCTGGGTCTTCGGCGATAATGTGGAGGATCGGCTGGGCCATGGACGCTATTTGCTTTTTTATCTGACCGCCGGGATTATCGGGGGTCTGGCGCAGGTCCTGGCGGACCCGGCTCTAACTATTCCGGTTCTGGGAGCGAGTGGAGCAATAGCTGGCGTCCTAGGGGCTTATGTGGTTTCTTACCCGCACGCCCGGGTAGAAACCCTGATCCCGCCCTTTTTTATCGTTAGAATCCGAGCTCTGATTTTTATCCTTTTATGGTTCGGGTTGCAGCTTTTAAACGGAGTAGCCTCGCTGGCTGAAGGCTTAAACCAGGTGGCTTGGTGGGCGCATATCGGTGGGTTTATGGGCGGAATCGGCCTGTTGTTTCTGCTTAAACCCGATACTTACGTTTCTTTGGAAGAAGAAGGTTGAAGAGAATGTTAAAGTGCATAAAAAAGAACCGTCGCTCCAGAGAAAATTCCGGATCGCGATTCTGATTCGATCAGCCAACCCCCAGGTTGGCTTTTTAATTCTCTTAAACTGTAAACTTTCGTTAAAAAACCGCACTTGGACTTGGACTTGGACTGACTATTTTACCCATCAGGTTCCAAGTCTGCACCTCGGTTATTTCTACCTCCACCAACTGCCCGGTTAAATCCAGCGACCCGTCAAACACGACGATTTTGTTCGTCCGTGTCCTTCCAAAGAGGCGGGAAGCATTGGTTTTACTCGGTCCTTCGACCAGCACTTCCACGGTTCTACCAATTAACTGGCGATTTATCTCCAGGCTGATCTGATTTTGCACGGCCATTAACTCCTGCAGCCTCCCCTTTTTGACCTCCAGGGGAACCGGATCCGGCATTTGAGCAGCCGGCGTTCCGCTGCGCGAAGAATACAAAAAAGTAAAGGCAGCATCAAACCGGGCCCATTTTACTAAATCGAGGGTGTGTTTAAAACAGGATTCCGTCTCCTGGGGGAACCCCACGATAATATCAGTGGTGATACTGCTGGCTGGCGACGCGGCGCGAACCCGGTTCAGCAAATCCTGATACTCTTCCCGGGAATAGCCCCGATTCATCCAGCGCAGCACGTGGTTTCCTCCCGCCTGCACCGGTAAATGGAAGTGCTCGCAAACGTGTTTCGACTCCACAATAGCCCGGATAATTTTGTCCGAAAAGTTTTTCGGATGCGATGTGAGATAGCGGATCCGCTCCAGGCCTGGAACTTGGTCTATCTCAGTCAGTAAACCGGCAAAATCTATCCCGTCTTTCAACCCTTTGCCGTAAGCATTAACATTTTGCCCCAAAAGAACGATTTCCCGATAACCCTGTTTAACCGCAGACTCAGCCTCAGCTAGTATCTTATCGGGCTGACGGCTGCGCTCCCGACCCCTAACGTACGGGACAATACAATAACTGCAAAAGTTATTGCAGCCATACATAATATTGATGTATGCACGAATCCTCTTGGCCCGCAGCACTGGGAGGTCATCAACCACCTCTCCTTCACGCTCCCAGATTTCAATCACCGGCTTGCCCGTATCTAGGGTTCGCTTTAACAACTCCGGCAAACGGTGCAAGTTATGCGTCCCAAAAAGGATATCAATATGAGGGGCTCGTTTAAACAGTTTTTCGGCCGCATCCTTTTGCTGGGTCATGCACCCGCAGACCCCAATGATTAAGTGTGGATTCTGTCTTTTTAATATTTTTAGTTCCCCTAATTTCCCATACGCCTTGTTTTCGGCAGATTGCCGAATGCAGCAGGTATTAATGATGATAATATCAGCATCCGCTACATCAACGGCGGGCTCATAGCCCTGACTCTCCAATAATCCGGTCAGTGTTTCCGAATCGCGTTCATTGGCTTGACAGCCATAGGTCAAGATTTTATATAATCTCGACCCATATCCATACATAAATATAACCACCTTTTAAGACAGCATCCTTTTGTGATTATATCGTGTATTCATTATTCCGGCAAGAAAGGATAATTTCTGACTGCTCTGAGTCCAGAAAAAAACCCGCACTGGCAAGGCTGCGAGTTATGGGCAAGTCCCCCAAAAAATTTAGGAATTGGTTATCGAATGAATTCTAAACTTGGCTTTTTAATCAACTTGTTTTAAATATTATGAGATAAGATACTGGATTTGATTAACTGATTTCGCGTTACTTGGCGAACACGTGATTTCCAATCCGCATAACGACGGAACGGGTAAATATCCAAGGGGCGCAAGGTTTGGACGGATTATAAAAGTAGATGGCCCCGCCCGTGGGGTCCCAGCCTTTTAAGGCGTCATTAGCCGCGTTGATACAACTGGTGCTCGGCTGGTTCCAGAAAGTCCCTTCACTTACGGAAGCAAATGCGTACTTTTGGAATATCACCCCGGCGATGGTGGAAGGAAAACCGTTGCTTTTGGTTCTGTTAAGGACCACAGCCCCCACCGCTACTTGTCCGACGTAAGACTCCCCGCAAGCCTCCGCATTGATTACTCGGGCCAAGTTCATTATATCTTCCCGGGAATAACCGGTTAAACTCCGACTTGGGGTAACCGCCGCAGCCTTAGAACCCGACGACGCAGCCGGAATTAATATTTTCTCGCCAACCCTTAACAAATCCCGCCAAAGATTATTTGCGGTTTTCAGTTGAGTAACGCTCACTCCAAATTTTTGACCAATCAGGTACCAACTGTCGCCATTTTGAACGGTATAGGCCGTAGGAATCGAAATCACCTGACCCGGTCGAATTACAGCCGAGCTTAGCTGATTTGCCCGCTGCAACTGCTCCCCCGTAAACCCGTAATTGCGGCCGATCTTGTAAAGGGTATCGCCCGATTTTACGGTGTAGGAAACCTGAGCTGATGCTGGAGAGACCAGCCATACGGTCAAGAAACAGATTGCGGTTAGCAGCGAAACTATAATCTTTCGTTTTCCTGATAGAAGAATGCCCCTGATAGTATCCTCTCCTTCCTGTAAACGGCTAATAATGCTTAAAAATAATTATAATTGACAACAACCTCACTTTCATTATGGAAATGCCGGCAGACGAGTCAAGTGTACCCAAAGGATCCAAATATAGTTAATCTTTTGCTAATTTATATGCCAAATAATTCCGGCTTTGCGCGAGCCAGCCAAAAAATCGGATTAATTATAGCTGGCGCATAACCTTGCTCCGCTTGAAGCATAATATATTAACAAATCAATTAATCAACATTCTGAATCCCTTTCCATCAAACTAGTAAATTCCAACCTCCACATACTCTTCCCCCACCAGGGGGAATTTTTTTGCCCGGTAGGAATTAATTCCGTTGTCCACTCAGTAGACATTTGAATTTCCGTTCAAGTAACCGGCAGATGAAGCAAAAACTTAGTTGCGCTGATTGCTTTTTGTATACAACTATGCAGCTTGACGCTTATGCTCCCCGCACTTCCGGGCTTTGGCATGGCGTATTAAAACGCGAAAAAACCGCCGTATGGAGTGACTCCTACGCCGGCTTTTACGAGCTTCAGGATTCAATTGGGTAATTATCGAAGATTAACTAATCGAAGAAGACTTAAGACTCGTCCGAACAACCAGACTAACTGCTTGAGCTTTCTGAAATTTCCTCGGAACAACTAGAC
>CAZKWP010000119.1:0-6397 GCA_964556555.1 uncultured Syntrophomonadaceae bacterium | reverse complement strand
TAATGATAGACGGCTCACATTTCTCACTTACGGAAAACATCAAGCTCACCAAGCAGGTGGTTGATTATGCCCATGACAAGGGTGTAGTGGTTGAAGGAGAACTGGGCAGACTGGCAGGTGTAGAAGATGAGGTAAACGTATCTGCCAAGGACTCTTCCTATACCGACCCGGATGAGGTTGAGGAATTTGTTGCCAAAACAGGTGTGGATTCTCTGGCCATTGCCATTGGAACCAGCCACGGGGCATTTAAATTCAAAGGTCAGGCAAGTCTCCGGTTTGACATTCTGGAAGAAGTTCAAAGAAGACTGCCGGGGTTCCCCATCGTTCTTCACGGTGCTTCCTCAGTTATTCCTGAATTTGTAGATATGATCAACACTTATGGCGGCAAAATGTCCGGAGCCCAGGGAGTGCCTGAAGACATGCTCAGAAAAGCCGCTTCCTTGGCCGTATGCAAAATTAACATCGATTCTGATTTACGGCTGGCTATGACCGGAACCGTCAGAAAGTATTTAGCTGAAGACCCTGCAGAATTCGATCCCCGGAAATATCTGGGACCGGCCCGAGAGGCCATAAAACAATTGGTCAAAAACAAAATTGTCAATGTATTGGGATGCAACGGAAGGGCATAAATTACATTGGTTGTACACCATGGTTTAAAGCTTAAGAGAGTTAATTGGCAAGCTTACAAACAGTCATAAATCTGAATTCATTGGAGGTTATTATGAAAACAATAGGATTGATTGGCGGAATGAGCTGGGAAAGTACCGTTACCTATTATCAGATAGTAAATGAAGTAATAAAAAGAGAGCTGGGAGGGTTACATTCAGCTAAAGTGTTGCTGTACAGTGTGGATTTTGCTGAAATTGAAGAATGTCAGGCCAATGAGGATTGGGACAAAGGTGCGGAATTTCTGTCATCAGCAGCGAAAAGACTGGAACAAGCAGGCGCTGACTATATTATTATTTGTACTAATACAATGCACAAAGTGGCAGATAAAATTCAAGGGCTCATCAAGATACCGATAATTCATATAGCAGAGACCACGGCTGATGAACTGAAAAAGCACAATATTACAAAGGTAGCCTTACTAGGTACCAAATACACCATGCAGCAAAGATTCTATAAGGAAAAGATTGAGAAAGCTGGTATTGAAGTCCTAATCCCCAATGACCAAGATGTTGAACTGGTGAATAATATAATCTATCAAGAATTATGTCTGGGTATCATTTCAAAAAAGTCAAAACAAGAGTATCTTCGTATCATCGATGAACTTGCCAAGGATGGGGCGCAAGGAGTTATTCTGGGATGTACGGAAATAGGTTTGTTAATAAAACAGGAAGATACACTATTACCTGTTTTTGATACAACTCAAATACATGCCACCAAAGCAGCTATGTTAGCTGTTGATTAAATCAATATTAACCCTAACTGGATATGGTATCAGCTCAATATGTCATTAAGTCGGGTGGTGGCAGACGCGCGGAATAGACACCCTAATCGGTCAGCGGAGACCCTTGAACTGTTCGCTCGGGCACGACTTCAAACATGCATGGCCGCCTTTGACGTTCTCACCCCACCGAACCCCTGACTATAAGATGTTAGTAAGTGCAATTGACGTTCTAAGCCTCATCATAATTGGTGATAAAGGCGTGGTTTCGTCTGTTGTTGCCGAACGAGCTACGGGGTCTTGTTAATATAATTTGCCTGACTCTTTTCGGCCTAGATAAATGGCGTGCAAAAAGCGGTACCTGAAGATTCAGGGAGCGGAACCCCGAGTTATTATCTTATACAGGTTGTGATGAAGCGCAACAGCTTTCGTAGAAAGTTACTTGGACATGTAATAACGCCGACACCATAAAAGGCGCGGTGATTGCCGGACTAGGTGTTTCTGTCATATCCAAACTCACAGTAGAAAAAGAAGCGGAATCCGGGAGTTGATAATAAAGCCCGTTGGTGGAGTCCGTTTTTTACGAACATTTAAGATCTATTATAATATATTAGGAGCATTATTTGAACATTATTAGAGCTAATATCTGGTATTTGAAATGAAAGGATGAAATATGGCAATATTACATACTAAAAGACTGATACTCCGGCCAGTCCAAATTGATGATTTGGATGATATTTATGATTATTCCTGTACACTTAATGTCGGGCCCAATGCAGGTTGGAAACCGCATGAAAGCAAAGAAGAAACACTGGAAATAATGAATGCTATTTTTCTGAATCAGGAAACGGTGTGGGGCATCGCAGTAAAAGAAAGCGGAAGAATTATTGGTTCCATAGGTTTGGTTGATGACCAGAAACGTCAATATGATATGGTGAAAATGCTGGGATACGCAATTGGTGAAGCCTATTGGGGTCAGGGATTCATGAGCGAGGCGGTTAAAGAAGTGATTAAATTTGGCTTCGAGGAATTACACTTGGCAGCAATTTCAGCATATTGTTTTCCTTTTAACCAACGCTCAAAGAATATTATAAAGAAGTGTAATTTTGACTATGAGGGAACATTGCAAATGGCGGAGAAGATATACAATGGCAATATATATGACAATGAGTGCTATTTATTGACTGCACAGAGATACCATTCTCGTTAAGTATAGATTAGCAACTGCCTGGCACCGAGGTCGATCTTGGGCGGCTGATGTCCAGGGAAAGATGTTCGTATTGATAATTTTTTACAGATTGTTTTTAAAGGGATTATTCATTAAGAATAAGTGTACTGGAAATTTTTAATAATAAACTCAAATTCGGCATTTAATCATGCCTCTTGATGATATTGCATGGTCAAGGCTAGTATAAGGGAGTCTGCATTTTATGAGCAATAATAATGGTGAAATGAACAGGAAAAGAGGTCTAATGTTTTCCTCTCTTGTATTAGGGCTGATTCTCATTTTAGCCGGAGGTATTTTTATAAGAGGCATTAAGGCTGAATCCACTATCGAAAACAGGGCGTTAACAAATTTCCCGCCATTTTCGCTAGCTTCATTTATGAATACAGATTATCAAACAAATTTGGAGCAGGCTCTATCCGATCAACTTGTTCTGGGACAGACACTGAAAACAACATACAACACGGTAAAAAAAGCAAGTCTCAAAATAGTTGTCTCCAGCTTAAAAAACATAAGGCCATTACCGAAGCAGCAAAACGAAATATCAAATAATGCCATAACAGATACTGCAATTGCTTTTCCAGACTTAACCCCCAGAGGCAATAGTATGTTGGAGCTTGATGATTCCCATCATCTGGTATTCCCCAAGTATGAGACCCAAAATGCCCATGCACTCTTTCAGTCTAAAGCAAATAATATCAATCTGTTAGCGGCCAACTATCCAAATATTGATTTTAACTGCTTTTACATCGAATCAGATGTTGATATTAACTTCATCAATAAAGAGATCAACCATTCATTAGTAAATGATTTTAAAAGCCGTCTCAATGATCAGCTGGATTTTGGTAGATTAGCCATCAACACCCCTGAGGATTACCAAAAATGGTTTTTCAAAACCGATCACCACTGGAATATGGAAGGCCAAAAGGCGGGGTACCAACAGATTGTTGCTCTGCTGAAAGGCAATAACGAAAAGCTGGTGGAAACTCAGACCATTGATCTCCCCGATATTCGGTACAATGGTTATAAATCCAGAAAAATTGATGACTATGTAATAACTGATAGTTTCGGACTGTTAAAGGGAGACGTTCCAGAATATAAAGTCTATATCAATGGCCAACCAGGAGTATACGGAGACAAACAAGCCTATGAAGAAGGTTCTTTCTCGCTGGTACAAGGATTCAATCATTACGCCGCCTGTTATGGCTATGATTTTGGCGTGGTAGAGTATAGATTTGATAAGCCCGAAAAGGGGAATATCGTTATTTTTGCCGAGTCTTTTTCCAATCCAATCAATGAGTTGATCGCTGCTCATTTTAATAATACTTATTTTATCGATCTTAGACATTATGAGAGAGATTATGGTAAGCCTTTTGACTTTGGAGACTTCATAGAAGGCAAGAATATCGATCAGGTTCTATTAACTGGTTATTTTTATTTTTACGCAAATGATACTTTTTTCATAAACGATTAGGAGATTAAACCGTGGTTTTTTCGAGTTTAACATTTATATTCTTATTTTTACCTGGTGTGCTTTTTATTTATTTTAGTATGCCAAACAGGTTGCTGAAAAATATTGTGCTGCTGCTGGTCTCTTTGGTGTTTTATGCCTGGGGAGAACCGGTATATATTTTTCTTGTTCTCTTATCAGCCTTAAGCAACTTCGTATTTGCCCGGCTCATCGAGTTTGAAAAGGAAAATGGTAATAACGGCAAAGTAAAAATCAGCTTAATTTTATCGCTCATATTCAACCTAGGGATACTGGGATTCTTTAAATATTCCGGTTTTTTGGCGGAAAATATCAATACCATTTGGGGAACCAATATTTATTGGGGCAGTTTACCTCTGCCCATTGGTATTAGCTTTTATACTTTCATGGCTATATCTTATGTTATTGATGTTTATACAGGAAAAATCAAAGCTCAAAAGAACTTTTTACTGCTGGCAACCTATATAGCCTTGTTTCCACAAATAATGGCCGGCCCTATCGTGCGCTATATTACTATCGAAGATGAATTGGAGAACAGGAAAGAGTCGTTTTCCGATATAATAGCCGGCCTCAAAAGATTCATAATTGGTCTTGGTAAAAAAATCCTCATAGCCAACCAGATGGGAGTTATAGCCGATACCATCTTCAATAATACCAGTGGTGAACCAGGCACTTTGTTGATCTGGTTGGCTGCGATAGCGTATACCTTTCAGATCTATTTTGATTTTTCAGGGTACAGTGACATGGCTATCGGCATGGGAAGAATGTTTGGGTTCCATTATCTGGAGAATTTCAATTATCCCTACATATCTAAAAGTATCACCGAATTCTGGCGGAGATGGCATATTTCATTAAGTACCTGGTTTAGAGATTATCTTTATATACCTTTAGGCGGCAATAGAAAATGGTTCTTGCGCAATCTGTTTATAGTCTGGTTTTTAACCGGGTTATGGCATGGAGCTAGTTGGAACTTTGTTCTATGGGGACTCTATTACGGATTACTGTTGGTGCTGGAGAAGTACGTATTACGGGGTGTTTTAATTAAAGTACCTGCAGCAGTTCAACACATTTATACTATGTTCTTTGTGATTATCGGCTGGGTATTATTCAGAATCGAGAACACAAATTATTTATCTTATTATCTTGAAAGAATGTTTATTTACCATAAAACATCCATAGATTCTCTGCTTTTTACTTATCAAGATATGTTATATGCTTTACCATTTCTGATCATTGCTTCTGCAGCATCACTGCCTTTATTTAAGAATACTGTGGAAAAAATAGAATCAGGAAGTAACAAGCAGCTAAAATATCTGTATGATTTCTTTCTTCTAGTTATTTTTGTTATTTCACTGATATTTATGATGGGTGAAAAATTTAATCCTTTTATTTATTTTAGATTTTAATACCAAAATAACTTCTTGTGGATGAAAGCTTAAGGTTAGCTCAGGGGCGATAAAGCGATACCACACTTGTCAAGGGGAAGCAGGGGGCAGTTCTTTTGCTTCATGAATTTCTTGTCCCAGGAGGTTTTCAGGATAACTGACCGCACCCACCTGTTGCAACTTGGTAATTCCTGCTATCTATTTTCCGGCCCATAAGAAAGCAGTCCCCCGAACTGGGACGGATCATCCCAGCAGCATGCGAATAGTTGTAGTTTTATTTGATAATATTGTGGAAGGGGAAATAGTAGGCGGGAAAAATCAGTTAGTTCAGTGTCATATCAAGTTGGGCAGGAAATTGGATTTAGCCCAACATTTATAAGTCGGGGGCTGATTCCGCGGTTCACACCGTACGAGAGACTGTTACAAAACCCCCGCAATAAAGCTAAGAGATAGTATAATAAAAAAAAGATTAAAGAGGGGAAAAATGGGATATAAAGAAGGAAGCAGCCGGTATGAAATAAGCTTTATGACAGAAAGCATGGCCAGGATAATAGACCGATTCGTTGAGCTGTGCGATTTTCAAGAACCAGGATTTAAGCGAAGCACCTCGGCAATGACTGGCCGCCCAGCCTATCCCCGAAAAGAGGAGGGCTATATATGGACAGCAATGTGACCGCGAGAATAAAAAACATATTGAAAAGACCGGCTTTCAAAGTTACCCTAGTATGTGTCATTGCAGTGATTATACTGGCAATGGCACTAATTTCTAATCAGGTTAAGAGCTACAGCATCTACCAGCATCCTCAACATTTACTAGGCTCGGAGCAGCTGAAGGAACCGGCGAAGATAATCATTACAGACCAGATTAGCAGCAACCAATATATTATTAATAAGGGGTCTGAGATAGCTCA
>CAZKWP010000118.1:0-6576 GCA_964556555.1 uncultured Syntrophomonadaceae bacterium | reverse complement strand
CGACCATAAAGCAGAAGGGAGAACAGGTTCCCGGTCCTTCATACATAATTTATATGGTTGTTCATTCTTTTTTGAGGCTGTAGACATATTTCGCTATGCTCAACAGCTTCCTTGAGTAACCAGCAATTTATTGGAGGAATGGAATTGGAAACGATTAATGCATATTATGATGACTACGCGAGTTTGGAGGAGTTTGTCAAGAACAACAACAATCTGTTAGCCGTCAATAATAGAGCGGTTTTGGTGCAGGTTTTCAGCGGTATTTGTGACGAAACCCATCTGCTTACCATTTCGAAACAGATTCGCGGACTGATTCCGCATGCCCAAGTGATTGGTTCAACTACGAGCGGTGAAATCATGAACGGGTTGGTAAGCGGACTTAAAACCGTACTTTCCTTTTCGGTTTTTCGTCAAAGTGAAATTAAGGCAGCCTTCTTAGCGAAAAAAGAGGATAACGATTATGGTTTGGGACAGTCGATTGCGAATAAACTAAACAGTGACAAGGCCAAGGTATTAATCCTGTTTGCGACCGGGTTCCCGGTGAACGGCAGCCAATTACTAAAAGGGGTTCAGTCCGTGAATGCTGACTTACCGGTAGCCGGCGGAATTGCGGGTTCTAATCGTACCAATAAACAAAGTTTTGTATGCTGCAATGATAATATTACTGATTGCGGGGTTGCGGGAGCAGTGCTTGAAGGTGATAACCTAACGGTTACGCGTCACACCCATCTGGGCTGGAAGCCGATCGGCAAAGAAATGACCATTACTAAGGCAGAAGATTCGCGAGTATATACGATTGACAATCTACCTGCCTATCAGGTTTACTATCAATACCTAGGGATAAAAACGGATTCCAACATATTTAAGGTAGTTGAATTTCCGCTGATTATTTGCCGGCACGGGCTTACTATGGCCAGGGCGCCGTTTTTGCGACATGCTGACGATTCAATTTGCTTCTTCGGCGACATCACTGAAGGGGAAAAGGTACGCTTCGGTTTTGGTCATGTAGAGTTGATCTTAGAAAAAGTTGACAACTTGCGGCAAATGATTGAGCAACATCCCGTTGAAAGCATTTTCGTTTATTCCTGTGCTTCCAGAAGGGGTTTTCTTCAGGAATCGGCTCAGATAGAAACCCTGCCCCTGCAAAATATTGCTCCCACCGCAGGGTTTTTTACGAGTGGGGAGTTCTTTCACATCGATGGAAACAACCAATTACTTAACACGACGATGACGACGCTGGCATTATCAGAATCAAGCCCACAAATGGTTTTGGCCCATCAAACAAAGATAACAGCCGGTCTTAAAGAAGCGGGCAACAAAAACGAAGTAACGAAAGACAACGTTGCCGATAGGAACATTGAAATATTGAAGGCTTTGACCTATTTAGTCAATAAAGTAACGAATGAGTTAAATGAAAAAACGGCTGAACTGCAATCGGTCAATGCGCGATTACAATACGCCAGCAGCCACGACGTTCTTACCGGTCTTTATAACCGAGGATTTTTAAGAGGGGAAATAAAACGGCTAGGAGGGAAACCCGCTGGAATCATAATATGTGACGTAAACGGCCTGAAATTCGTCAATGATTCATTCGGGCACTGCACAGGAGATGTGCTTTTACAAGCTGCCGCGGATATCTTGAAATCAGTTTTCAGTCCGGAAGATGTAGTGGCCAGAATCGGAGGGGATGAATTCGCGGTGCTTGTACCCAACGGCTCCCGTTCCATTATTGAGGAATCGTGCCGGAAAATTCGTAAGGCGGTTATAGAATGCAACCGCGAGAATTTACCGGTTCCGTTGAGTTTATCGATAGGGTCTGCCATCCCGGAGCGTGATTCGATTGACATATACACATTAATTAAAGAAGCTGACAACAAAATGTATAGAGAAAAAATCTCCCACCGGCAAATTTATAGCAAAAATATGGTGCATATCCTTATGAAGAATCTTGAACGCCGCAACATTGTCAATAAGGAACACAGCAATCATTTGCAGGAACTATATTTTAAGGTCGCATTGGACAGTGAATTTAACATAAGCAATTTGGCTGAGTTTTTAATCCTCACCCGTTTTTATGACATCGGTAAAGCCGGTATTTCGGATCAGATTCTCTTGAAACCGGGGCCATTGACCCAGGATGAAGAGAAAGAAATGCAAAGACACTGCGAAATTGGCTATCGTATTGCCCAATCCGCAACAGAACTTCGCCCTATTGCGGACTGGATCCTGCGCCACCATGAATGGTGGAATGGGCAGGGTTATCCTTTGGGGATCAAGGGGAATGATATACCGCTTGAGTGTAGAATCCTGGCTATTATAGATGCCTATTATGAAATGATTACCGATCATCTGTATCGTAAACCAATGAGCCCCGAAGCCGCGATTGCGGAAATAAGGCGTTGTGCGGGTACACAGTTCGACCCGGTTCTGGCGGATCGGTTTATATGCGGAATGGAAAAAAGCTGGGGAAGACTAACCAACCAAACATGAAGTTGATTGTTAATAAATTTATCCAGGAGCAAAAAAGCCGCCTGTTAAAAGGCGGCCTCACTGTAGATAAAATTGTTCTTACTGTCGTAAACTGCCTGCCAAAAGGGGAGCAATCAGACTAGTCGATAAGACCAATCGTACTGGCTAGCAGAACCGGTTTCGTTTCTTTAGACTCCAAAAATTAATTTATTACTCATCTTATTACTCTTCTTTTTGACCATCGCTTATTATTGATTCTCTAATAACATTAATTTGCTTAAACCTTTGTCTTTTCACAAAAGAATTTGCTTGCGCATACCTTACTAAAAAAATGTAAGGCAGGCGGAGTATAATGCTTAATAATCTTTTTAGAAAAGAAGTTTCCTTGCCAGAAGATAAAAGCCCTCATTCCCGAGTTAATATTGAGTGGTGGTATTTTTTTGCCTATCTAACCGTGGATCAAGCCAAGCAATACGCTTTAATGGCTTCTTTTTTTCGGGTTGGCGAATTTCCTTGCAGCAAAGGTCATTACCTAATTTATACTCTAATTGATTTAGAACAAATAACCCGCCATAATTATTCGTTGCTAGATGCAAAATTAAAGCGCATTATCCTCACGCAATATCTCCCTATTTACTTAATCCTGCATTCGCGGGACACTGCAATGTGGAATTTGTTTAAGAGTCTGCTTAAAAGTCAAATACCAGCTCCTCATATGTTGTTTGCTAAAACCGAAATCCAACAGAACCCTGCTAAACTAGTATTTGGTGAAAACACTTTAACCTTTTTCGATAACAAAGAAGACTTTTTTAAAGTTCGCTTAGCAGAAAAAAACTGGAAGTTGGATCTGCAGTTCACTCCTACAAAACCCGTGGCCTTAATCGGTGGCGATGGGAAGCCAAACAATTTGTATTATTATTCCATGACCCGTAACCAGGTTACCGGGGAATTGCAGACCGAAAAAGGGAGTGCGCTTGTAAATGGACAAGGATGGTTCGATCATCAGTGGGGAATTGATTATGGATTAATAAACGGCAGCGGCTGGAATTGGTTTGGTCTGCAACTTGACGATGGGCGCGAACTTCTCTTAAACGAAGAGCGTTCTAAAACGGGGAAGACTTTTTCTCCAATGGCGAATTTAATTGAAGCTGATGGATCTCTTAAATATTCAAGGGAAGTTACGTTTGAACCAATAGAATTCTGGGAGAGTCCCCAAACCACGGTCAGATATCCAATCATATGGGAAATCGTTATCCCGGCGTTCTCAATAGAATTAAAAGTTACCGCGACCTTTCCGGAACAAGAGATGTTCATAATCGGTCCGCTGCAAGCAATCTGGGAGGGAGCATGCATCCTTTCCGGGCGAGAGACTCTCCCCGCTGGGAGGATAAATAATTTAACTGGAAAAGGTTTCGTTGAATTAGTTGGTTATGCATTTTCCGAAAAAAAGGAAAAAAGTAGACTCCTGCGCGGAGAAGGTTGACTTTTGGTCTATTTTATATATAATAAATAAAGTAAATCGTAATTTAAAAAGCAAATTTTGGGGGCCGTTAGCTCAGCGGGAGAGCACTTCCCTGACGCGGAAGGGGTCGTAAGTTCAATCCTTACACGGCCCACCATTAATTTTTAAATCAGGTTATTCGAATAATCTTCGAATAACCTGATTTTTTTTGCTGTATTGGGTTATTAGGCAAGGCGCGGTCTTTAAATCAAAATTTACCTGAGCTGATTTAGTCTACTCCTCATCGACTCTGGACAAAATAAATTAAAGTAAGCCCGAAATAAAACATCCTTAGAATGCTAGTTGACGTAATTTCATAAATATTATTATCCGCCACTTTTAAAAGGTGATTTGCCGAAAGGAGGTTATTAAGTGAACTCAATGGTTTCAATAGGTGCGATCAGTAATGTTGATGCCCTCCGTGATCGGCTCTATTTAGAAGCGAAAAACCTCCAGATAAGAGGGGTTAATCTAGTGCTGAGCACCAGAGAGGCTGGAGATATTACCTTTTTAGGCTGCAACCTAATTCCAGCTGCACATAGCAGCGGGGCGGAGAACCAAGCATGGGCCATTCGTCAATATTTAGCCCAAACCGTTTCCGACCTGATCGTCACGAAATGGGAGGAGTTAATTCTCAGTAAACTGATCAATTACCAAAAGAATTCTTTCAGTCCGGAAGAACGCCAGCAGATTTTAAAACGGGCGCAAAGATATCTGGAACTGACCGATGGGTTTGTGGTTCCGGCCATAGGGGAGCATGCGGTTCTACCCAGCAAATGCATTAACAATCGCTGCAACAAAATCCGCCAGGAGTTAACCGCCTATCTCCGCAACCATAATGAACTGATAATAGACGGTTTTCTGCGTTTTCGTTTGAAAGGCTATATTAATCAGCTCGGGCAGGCGGTAGATTCCGCCATCGAGGAAATCCTAATGGAAAGAGAATACCAGGACTTTATTCGTCTGCTTCAATATTTCGTGGAAATTCAGGAGCCGCGAGCCAGTCAGGTTCACGTAGTGCTGCGGCCGACCGGAACTTTCCAGATTTATGACTCGCGGGGGGAACCTGTAGAAAACGAATACCAAGACAGTTTTTTGCTTGATGTGGTGGACACTGACCTTAACTATGAAGATTTGTTAATCAGTGCTTTAATCACTATTGCTCCGCAGCAGATTACGATTCATCAGGCCGAATTAGAACGGGCGGCTGTTTCCATAGAGACCATTCAGAAAGTCTTTGACGGCCGGGTGGTTGTCTGTCGGGGTTGTGAACGCTGCAAGCTTTACAGTCGGCAGTAGCTGCTTGGCGAATAGCAGAGGTTTCACAGGCAAGGCTAGGATGAAAATTAAAGAACTCAGGAACTAAAGAACCAAATTAACCAAAGTGAATATTTAATTATTCCTCGCCCCCGCTCCTAATGCCGGGGAAGGGAAGAACCAAAAGGTAAATTAGCAGAGAGACTATTCAGGGAACCGGTTTAACCGGTTCTTTTTTCATAATAATAGCATTATAAAAGCATCCAACAGCGGGAAACTCTTGCCGTTCTTGGCGGCTAGCGGTACAATTAAGCATATTTAGCCACCAGCTCATAGTTATTGAAAGCTTAATGCCGTAAACGTTTGGACGTTTGAACGGGATAGAGCTGCGGATAAATCTGACTGCGGTTGGGGATTATCGGCAGGAAAGGGGAATTTTAAGTAATGGATAAGATTAAAGTTTTTCTCAAAGACGGCTCGGTCAGAGAATACCCGGCCGGGGTAACCATCCAGGAAGTAGCGGATGGGATCAGCCGCAAACTGGGAACCCAAGCCCTGGCCGGCAAGTGGAACGGACAGGTGAAGGATTTGTGCTATCCCTTAACTGAGGATGGAAATCTAGAGATTCTCACTTTTGCTGACGAGGAAGGCCGCCAGGTTTACCGGCACAGTTCGTCCCATATCTTAGCCCAGGCGGTGCAGCGCCTTTTTTCAGGCACCCGCTTGGGTATTGGCCCAGCCATTGAGAATGGGTTTTATTATGATTTTGATTTGGAGCAGTCTTTTACGCCGCAGGACATGGAGCGGATTGAAAAAGAAATCGAAGGGATTATCAAAGCAGACCAGGCCTTTAACCGGCAGGAGGTCAGCCGAGATGAGGCGATCCGCATTTTTACGGAGCGCGGCGAAGCCTATAAAGTCGAACTAATTAATGATTTGCCGGAGGACGCGACGATCAGTCTGTACCAGCAGGGAGAATTTTTGGATCTCTGCGCCGGCCCTCACGTGCCTTCAACCGGCAAGATCAAGGCGTTGAAGCTGATGAGTCTGGCGGGCGCGTATTGGCGGGGCAGCGAGAAAAACAAAATGCTGCAGCGGATTTACGGAACCTCCTTCAGCAAAAAGAGTGAACTGGAGGAATACCTGTTTCGCCTGGAAGAGGCCAAACGCCGCGACCACCGCAAATTGGGGGCCGAATTGGGGTTGTTTGCCCTCTTAGATGACGGGCCCGGTTTTCCCTTCTTTTTACCGAAGGGGATGGTTATCCGCAACCAGTTGGAAAGTTTTTGGCGGGAACTGCACCAGCGCTGGGGGTATCAGGAGATTCGCACTCCGATAATTCTGCGGCG
>CAZKWP010000117.1:0-6771 GCA_964556555.1 uncultured Syntrophomonadaceae bacterium | reverse complement strand
GAACCCGTGTAACCGGCGTGAAAGGCCGGTGTCTTAACCGCTTGACCAAGGGGCCGTGTTTCCTTAACGGAAATTAATGTTACACTAATTTTAGGGGGATGTCAACCGAATCCGCTAAATTAAAAATCTTCCAGGACAATGGTTTGATCCCGCCGAGGCCCTACAGCGATTAAGGAAATCGGTATCCCCGTTAATTCCTCTATCCGGCGCAGGAAAGCCTGCGCTTTTTGCGGTAGTGCCGCAAAACTCCCGGCCATGGTGGTAGGCTCCTGCCACCCAGCTAATTCTTCATAAATCGGCTCACATTCCCCCAGAACTTTTAAGGTGTCCGGGAATTCCTTAAGCACTTCTCCCCGGTAACGATAACCGGTGCAGATTTTAATCGTGGCCAATTCATCTAAAACATCCAGTTTGGTTATGGCCATGCCACTTAACCCATTAACCCTTACGGCATAGTTTAAAATAACTACATCCAGCCAGCCACAGCGGCGCGGACGGCCGGTGGTGGTGCCAAATTCCCGGCCTTTAACCCGCAAGTGCTCACCCTGGGCATCCAACAACTCAGTCGGAAAGGGGCCTTCGCCTACCCGCGTGGTATAAGCTTTAACCACGCCGATTACTTTATCGATCCAAGTAGGGCCTATCCCCGACCCCACGCAGGCTCCCCCGGCCACCGGATGCGAGGAGGTTACATAGGGGTAAGTCCCGAGATCAACGTCCAGCAAGGTGCCCTGCGCTCCCTCAAACAAGACCTTTTTTCCCTGACGCAGCGCCTGATAGGTAACTACCGAGGTGTCCGCAATATGACGCCGCAGCCGGTCGGCATATTGCCGGTAATCCCCCATAATTTCAGTAAAACTTAAAGCCGGTGCGCCATATAAAAGGGTTAAAGCCCGATTCTTTTCTTTCAGGATCGCGGTTAATTTTTCCGCAAATATTTCCGGGTCTACCAGGTCGGACATCCGAATCCCGACCCGTGCCATCTTATCCATGTAGGCCGGACCAATCCCGCGCCGGGTCGTGCCAATTTTTTGGTCCCCGAGCCGTTCTTCTTCCAGTTCATCCAACCGGCGATGGTACGGCATTATCACCTGCGCGCGACCGCTGATCAGCAGAGACTCCGTACTAATTCCCTGTTTCTCCAGGTCATCCAGTTCCTGAATCAGGATTGCCGGGTCCAAAACGACACCGTTGCCAATCACACAGGTCGTATTGGGGTACAAAATCCCAGAAGGGATCAGGTGCAACCGAAACTCTCGGTCCCCCACCACTACCGTATGGCCCGCATTATTTCCCCCTTGATAACGGACGACTAGATCGGCTTTTTCCGCCAGAAAATCAGTTATCTTTCCTTTTCCCTCGTCGCCCCACTGACTGCCGACTACTACTACTCCTGGCACCCGCTCCACCTCCAAAAGGTTCCTGCAGCTTCTGAGCATAGCCTTCCCTGCAGAACGTCATTATACTAACAACCGTTCTGCCGAATGTCAAGGTCAGGGAGCCTAAAGAACTTCATGTATACTTAATTATAAATTATACTATCCGCTAATTCCCAGGTTGCCTGCCGCTTAATCCGCCGACGGCGGGGTTGCTCCCCGATACAATGGGGCAAACAGCGTAAATTCTTTCATAAAAGCTAATTCCGCCGAGCCGGTCGGGCCATTGCGGTGTTTCGCCACGATGATCTCCGCGGTATTTTGCTTTTCCGAATCCTCAAAATAATAATCATGCCGGTAGATAAACATTACCACGTCCGAATCTTGCTCCAAAGCCCCGGATTCACGGAGATGACTAAGATTTGGTCTTTTGTCCTGAGTCTGTTCCACGGCCCGGCTCAACTGCGAGAGCGCTAAAACCGGCACCTCCAGTTCCCGGGCTAAAACCTTAAGCGACCGGGATATTTCGGAAATCTCCTGGGTTCGATTTTCCGTCCGCCGGGGTGTATGGATTAACTGCAGATAATCAATAACTAAAAGGCCTAACCCTTTTTCCGTTTTCAGCCGGCGTGCCTTACCCCGAATCTCATTTATGGTGATGGCCGGGGTATCGTCAATAAAAATAGGCGTTTCCGCCAAGCGCCCCATGGCCTGGGTAAGGGCTACCCATTCCGCTTCCCTTAACTGACCCGACCGAAAACGCGGCTGCTCAATTTGGGCTTCCGCGCACAGCATTCGCTGCACCAGTTGTTCTTTGACCATCTCCAAACTAAAAACCGCGACCGGCCGTTTGGAGCGCGCGGCCACATTTTGGGCAATATTTAAAGCCAAACTCGTTTTACCCATCGCCGGGCGGGCCGCAAGCAGGATCAATTCTCCCGGCTTAAGGCCTCCTAAAATCCGATCGAGTTCCGGGTAGTGCGTCAGCAATCCTGAACTCTTTTCCTGCCCTTGCTGTCTTTGCAGCTGGTCAAAAATCTCCAGCAAAATCTCCTGCAAAGAACTAAAAGTGCGGCTTAATCCACGCTGTGAGATTTCGGTAATCCGGCGTTCAGCGTCATCCAAGAGCGCCTGAACGTCTTCCTGCCCGGCGTAGCTGCGGCTGGCTACCCGGTTGGATAGATTAATCAGAGCCCGCAGCAGAGACTTTTCCTTAACAATGGCAGCATGGTGTTCGGCACTGGCAGAGGTGGGCACACTGGTAAAAAGAAAAGCCAAATAAGGAAGACCCCCGACGTTTTCCAGACCCTTTTGCCGTCCCAATTCCTCCGCCACGGAAACCACGTCAACCGGGTTCCCCCGATTAAAAAGCTCGGTTACCACCTGGTAGATCAGCCGGTGACTCTCCCGATAAAAATCTTCTGGTTCGAGGATCCCCATCACCAGCGGAATAACTTCACGGTCTACCAGCAGAGCGCCCAGTACCATCTGTTCCGCTTCCACATTTTGCGGGGGCACTTGTTCAAATCCAATACTCATATTTAATCCGATCTCTATACAAATTTCCTTGAAAAACTAATACTTAAAGAACCTCTATTGAAATAGTCGCATCTAAACCTCCGACAAGGCGAAAGCCCTGAGACTAAAAATAGACTACTTCAAACCATAAGCATCTGACACCTTGATTTAAATAGTCGCATCTAAGCTTGGATCGGGGCGAAAGCCTCGAGACTAAAGGCAGACTGTTTCAGGCCATTTGCATATGACACCTTGATCACGATGCTCCTTTTATTGAAATAGTCGCATCTAAGCTTGGATCGGGGCGAAAGCCTCGAGACTAAAGGCAGACTGTTTCAGGCCATTTGCATATGACACCTTGATCACGATGCTCCTTAAACGATGCTCCTTAGATCACCTGCCGCTCCAACTTGAGCAGCCTCGGCTCCAGTCCGGACATTACGATAGGCAGCGCTTCCTCGATGCAGTTAACGGGAATTACCTGGATGCCTTTAAGATCTACCGGCACATCCTTGATGTTTTCTGCCGGCACCAAAACGGTGCGAATCCCGGCTTGTTTGGCACCGTAAATTTTTTCAAAGATTCCCCCCACCGGTTTAACTTTGCTTTGCAGGGAAATCTCGCCGGTTACCGCTACATCTTGATGAATGCCCCAGCCTTTAATCGCGCTCAAAATAGCCAAAGTAATCGCCAGTCCAGCTGAGGGACCGTCAATTCGGCCGCCGCCGATCACGTTAATGTGCAGGTCATAATCGTTTATTTCCTCCCCGGTAAGCCGCCGTAAAACAGAAGTAGCGTTAAACACCGAATCTTTCGCCATACTGCCGGCGGTATCATTAAACCGGGCATAACCTTTGCCCTTTTCCGCCGCCGCAAAGGCCACGGCCTCGATCTCCAGCACTGAGCCCAGAAAGCCCGCGACGCCTAAGCCAAAAATCCGGCCGACTTCCACCGTGGAAGAAGCCCTGCTGCTTACATAAGGCGAAAGCCGGGAGGTTTGCAGCACTTCGTAAAGATGCCGTTTTAAGAGGATCACCGGCGGCCGGTCCGCCGGCTCCAAATCTGGAACCGGCGCCTCCTCCAAGGCTGCGGCCGTTTCCCTGGTCACCACAGCGGTTTCGGTTAAATTCGAGGATTCCTTGTAATCAAAAAGCGACAAGCCATAGGCATCCGCTACCAAATTGGAAGCCTTGCGGCCTTCTATGGTGTACTCGCCAATCAGTTCCGGCACTCCCGGTTCCAATACCACATTCAGTTTGGCGGCCGCATTTTTTACGATATCCTGAATACAACCGGGGCTCAGCGGTTCAAAATAAATTTCCGCGCAGCGGGAACGGATCGCGGGGCTGATCTCCGAGGCCTCCCGAGTGGTGGCCCCAATTAAAACAAAGTCCGCCGGCGCTCCTTCATCAAACAGTTTCTTAATGTACTGCGGCGTGTTGGCATCGTCCGGGTCGTAATAAGAGGACTCAAAGGTAACCTTCTTATCCTCCAGGACTTTTAACAATTTATTTTGCAGGAGCAAATCCATTTCGCCAATTTCATCGATAAACAGGATGCCTCCGTGAGCCTCACTGGCCAAACCCAATTTGGGCTCGGGAATCCCCCCTTCGGCCAAATCCCGTTTGGCACCCTGATAAATGGGATCATGGACCGAGCCTAATAAAGGATTGGAAACCTCCCGGGGATCCCACCGCAAAGTACTCCCATCCACTTCCACAAAGGGCGCGTCCTTGGGAAAGATTGACCCTCCGAATTGTTTCACCGCTTCCAGGGCTAAACGAGCCGAGCTCGTTTTTCCGACTCCCGGCGGGCCATACAATAAAATATGCTGGGGAAAAGGTGCGGCCAGCTTGGAAACCAGGGCCCTGACCGCTGATTCTTGTCCCACCACCTCCTGCAGAGTGCTGGGACGGAGCAGTTCAACGACCGAACGGTTTAATTTGGTCTGGTTCATCTTCTCCAGGACAGCCAGACGCTTTAAGGTACGCGCGTTTTCCGAACTGGTATGTTCTTTTATGATCTGGGTTTTGATGTCTTTTAAGTATTCGTCGTACCGCTGCTGCATCCGTTCTTTAATCTTTCTTTCAATATTGTCTTCTGCAGAACGACGAGCCATCAGGTCCGCGATCTGCTCTTCAATCTGGGCGACAATCTGCTGAATCTGGGCATAGCGGGGCAAGGTTTCCAAAGTTGGATCCCCGGCCACCAACTTCTGCAAGCCCAGTACCCGCTCCGGCAAATTTCCGGAACGCATCAGGTCCAAAGCCCCGACCTTGGTTGCCCGCAGCACTAATTTATCCGAACCATACAGGTTGGCTAAAATTTCATACAAAGCGTTGACTTTACGCCGAATTTGCTCATAATCCCCTAACTTTTCGGTGTAATAATTTTTGGTACCAATGAAACGCTTTATTAATCCCTTCACAAATTGGTACCCCTTCCTGGGTTATACAATTCCCCAAATATCTAAAACAAGCGGCCGGCTGCCAAAATCTAATCAGCCGTTACGACCAAGTTAAACTTGGCTTGCACCCCCGGATACAAACGGACCGTCAGCGAAAAACTGCCCAAAGATTTTAGGGGTTCCTTTAATTCAATCTGCTTCCGGTCGATTTTAATCCCATAGACCCGATCCATAACCTCGGCGATTTCCCGGGTGGTTACTGACCCGAAGAGCTTCCCGCCTTCGCCGGAGTGCATCTTTACCTGGATTTCTTTGCCCTCTATCCGTTCGGCCAGCTTTACAGCCTCCGCATGAGCCCGGTCTTTTTTATTTTTCTCCACCTTTTTACGCAAGGCTAATTCCCGGACCCGACCCTCGGAAGCCTCCACCGCCAGTCCCCGGGGAATCAAGTAATTCCGGGCATAGCCTTCGGCAACTTCTATTATGGCTTCACTTTGCCCCAATCCTTTAACGTCTTGCTTTAAGATAACTTTCAAATCCTAAACCGCCTCCTACTTTTCCAGTTTTCGGTAATTAAACAAAGGGTCAAACAAACCAATCGTCATCAGAACAATTAAGGTAACGTTTAAATAAAAAACGCTTAAAACAATTATGCCAATTTTAAACCACCGTGGCAATTGTGATTTGTGGTAGTAGTGGCTAACTACGGCAATCCCGAAAAGCAGGAGAAAGGGGGAGTAGATTAATAAAAGATTCTGGCCCCCTTGCACCAGCCAGTTCAAATGGTAATGATCCCCTAAAAGCAAAGCGGCAAAGCCTAAAATTACTCCCCAGGTAAGATACCAAGGCAGCTGCCACTGCGAGAAGGGACGCAAGGGGTGAAGCGGCAGCTGTAAACGTCTGGCTACGGCGTGCGCGAGCAAATAATTAAGGCTGGCTGCGGCAGCTGCCCCCAGGACAAGCATACCCGGCAAAAGTCTTTTGGCTATATAAAGCATTTGGAGGGAGGACTCGCGCAGCATCTCTTCGGTAATTCCGCGTTCTGCATAACTGTTCAGAATCCCGGTACTTCGGTAAAAGTTAAACGCAGCATCAACCGAAGACTGTAACTGCTGGTCCAGGTCGGCCAAGGTAAGTCCGGTCAGCTGCAGACCGAGATAAAATACGACTGAGGTTGAACCCACCGAGAGCAACATTCCACCGAGCGCCCCATAACCGTTAGGCAGCTGCCGTTTAAAGGCCCAGCCAAAAAAAACGCCGACTAGCCCGAACTGCGCGACGAATAAACCGGCCGTAACCGGATTAGCCAGCAGGATTAATAAAAAAGTGCTGACCGCCAGCGTCATCAGCCCATAGCGCAGCGAATACCGGGCCGTCATGATGGTAATCGGAATGGTCCAAACCAAATTCATAAAGGGAATATATAAGCCCAAAAAAGCTAACAGAACCGCAAGGGCAACGGAAAAAGCC
>CAZKWP010000116.1:2377-6828 GCA_964556555.1 uncultured Syntrophomonadaceae bacterium | reverse complement strand
CTAAGAAATAAAAAGCAATATAAAAATGCAGATTCTGCACGAAAAATACAATAAGAGTGCAGAAAATGCGAAGTATAAGCGAAAAGTTATGTAAATAGAAATGGAGATAGGATTTTTATAAAGGAATATTTGAAAAATGTATGGTGCTATTTAATAATTTTTGCAGCTTTAGCTATCAGGACAAATGGCCAAAATAGTATCAATAGTATTAGTTTTGTTATTTCAATTGCTCTGATCATGGGGTGACTCCTTTTTGGTTTTATGCTTGTTTGTTTATATTATATCTATTTTTTATAAACAATACAATGGATACATGCTGATGATAGCAGGAAGTATGTCCAATAAGAGGGACTTATGGTGGGTTAATACTACAAATAGAAAGATACGATCAATTATAAATTATGGTTCTATTTTAAGTAACTATATGTTTAACCGTCTTTTAGTGAGTATAAATTAAGAGGTAAAATAGATTAACAAGTTTATGTGTCCTGTAGAGGGGACAGTAAATGCATTTATACTTGAAAATGTGTAAATGATGTATTATTATGTAATTCTAACGAGACGAAATAACATAGGAAAGAAATCTTTAAAGATTAAGTAATGTATCATCGAGAATTCGCAGGTTTAAATAGTAAAAAAACAACTTGCCGGAGCAAGTTTTCCACTCATGTGGAGTCATAATGACGATGTGAATAAATTTTTATTTGAACTTATGGTGTAATCCTGCTTGGTGGTAACCATCAAGATTAAATTCAAAATAACACAATATGAAAGGAATGTCAAGATGAAAAAGCAATTCGGGGAATATTATTTAGGATTTGATATCGGTACTGATTCAATAGGATGGGCAGTTACGGATTTGGAGTACAATATCCAAAAACTTAATGGCAAAGCTCTATGGGGAATAAGGTTGTTTGATGCTGGTAAAACAGCAGAAGAAAGACGATTACATAGATCTGCAAGAAGAAGGAGGCAAAGACAGATACAGAGAATTGATCTTATAAAAGATTTATTTGCAAAGGAAATAGATAAAGTTGATCCTGGATTTTACTTGAGATTAGAAGAGAGTAAATTTTATCCTGATGATAAAAGTATTTTACAAAGAAATGCATTGTTTAATGATATAAATTACACTGATAAGACTTATCTGTCTGAATTTCCGACTATTTATCATTTACGAAAAGCACTTATAGAAAACAAAAAAGCATATGATATAAGGCTTTTATACTTAGCAATTCACCATATAATAAAGTATCGTGGACACTTTCTTTTTGAAGGTCAGGACATGAATAACGTGAAAAATGTCAGACCATTATTCTCACAAGTTAATCAATACTTGACTGATGAGTATGAAACTGAGTTTGCGTTCAGTTCACTAGAGGAAGTCGAGAATATTTTAAAAGACAAATCTCTAAAAAAAAGAGACAAAAAGAAGCAACTCCTTAATATTCTATCTGTACAGGAAAAGCAACAACAAATAATAGTTGATTTAATTTGCGGATATACTATTAAACTAAGTGATTTATTCTGTGAGGATGAGTATGAAGACTCAGAATTGAATAAAATTACATTTTCAGATGGTTCTTTTGATGAAAAAAAAGATAGTATATCTGACTTAATTGAGGATAAAATGTTTTTAGTTGAAACACTTAAAGCTATATATGATTGGGGTCTTCTTGCCGAGATACTTCATGGATATGAATATATTTCTTACGCAAAAGTTGATATATACGAAAAGCATAAAAAGGATTTGAAACTTTTGAAAAATGTAATACGAAAGTATACTGATAAAAGCACATACGACTCAATATTTAAATCACATAAAGAGCAAAATAATTATTGTGCATATAGTGCAAAAAATAGTTCAAAAAAAGAGGAACCAAATAAAAAGTGTACACAAGAAGACTTTTGCTTTTATATAAGCAAAATCTTAAATAAAATTAGTGCAATAGATGAAAATCTTGAATATTTAAAAAAAGAAGCAGAGAGTATTTCACTACTACCGAAACAGGTTACAAAAGATAATAGTGTGATTCCATGTCAAATACATCTACATGAACTTAGAAAAATACTGGACAATGCTACAGGGTATTTCCCATTTTTAAAGGATACTGATGAAAAAGATATTTCCGTTTATGACAAGATAATAAGTATATTCCAGTATAGAATTCCATATTATGTCGGACCAATAAATAATGCACACAAAGATACGGGTTTTAGCTGGGTTGAAAAGAGAGTAAATAAAAAAGTATACCCATGGAATTTTAGTGAAGTGATAGATGAAGAGAGTAGTGCAGAAAAATTTATAAGAAAAATGACCAATAAATGCACCTACATATATAGTGCTGATGTTTTGCCTAAAAATTCACTTCTATATTCTGAATATCAAGTACTAAATGAAATTAATAATTTGAGGATAAATGATAATCCTATATCAAATAGTTTAAAAATGGAAATATTCGAGAATTTATTTATGAAGGAAAAGAAGGTTACAATAAAAAAGATAACAAGTTATTTAATATCAAACGGTTATATTACACACGGATCTGCTATATCAGGAATAGATATTGAAATAAAAAGTTCATTAACATCATACATTGATTTTAAGGGTATTCTTGGTAATAAAGCTAATGATAAAGATATGGTTGAGAACATAATAAAATGGATAACAGTATTTGGCGATTCAAAAAAGATGCTTAGCGAAAAAATAAAAAAGGAATATGGTAGCATTATTAGTCAAGAAGAAATAACAAAATTAAGTAATCTGAAATTAAAAGGATGGGGAAGACTGTCAAAAGAATTATTATGTGATGTATATGATGTAGATAAAGAAACAGGTGAGTTAGTAAATATAATAACTATGATGAGGAAAGACAATAAGAATCTAAATCAATTACGAAGCACAAAATATGGTTACTCAGATAAGATATCACAAATTAATGCAAAATCTGTTAATAGAAATAATGAAATCTCATATGATATAGTAGATGAACTTCGATTATCACCCGCTGTAAAAAGAGGAATATGGCAATCTTTACAAATTTTAAATGAACTCTTAAAAATAATGCAGCATTCGCCAAAGAAAATTTTTATTGAATTTGCAAGACAAGAAGAGAAAGTGAAAAAACGCACAATTTCTCGTAAAGAGAGTCTCGTAGAGCTTTATAAAAGTTGTAAAGATCAGTATGCAGAATTAGTGAGTGATTTAGAAGTGAAGACAGACTCTGATTTTAGAGATGATAGGCTTTATCTATACTATACTCAATTGGGAAGGTGTATATATACAGGAGAATCAATCGATTTGTTTGCTTTATTAAGTGATACTACTAGTATGGTATATGATATAGATCATATTTATCCAAGATCAAAGATAAAAGATGATAGTTTGGAAAACAGAGTATTGGTTAAGAAAACCGCGAATATGCAGAAAGGGGACAATTATCCATTACCTGTTAGTTTTATGCAACAAAAAGCATTGTGGAATCATTTGCATAATTGTAAATTAATAGGCGATAAAAAGTATAATAGGTTGACATCCAGGAATAGTTTAACAGACGATGAGCTCGCTAATTTTATAGAAAGACAATTAGTCGAGACTAGACAATCTACAAAAGCCTTTGCGGAAATATTAAAAACAGTGATTCCTGAGAGTGATATTGTTTATGTAAAAGCTAATAATGTATCGGAATTTAGGAACAACTTTGAAATAGTAAAAATAAGAGATATTAATGATCTTCACCATGCAAAAGATGCTTATTTGAATATAGTGGTGGGTAATGTATATGACATAAAATTCACAAGAAATCCAAGGAATTTCATAGTAAACAGTAATGCTAAATATAATTTAAGAGACTTGTTTAAGTATGATGTTAGGAATCAAAACTGTACAGCATGGAAAGGTGGAAAGGAAGGTACGATTATAACTGTCAAAAAAACAGTAGAAAAAAACAATATACTCTTTACAAGATACTCGTATGAATTTAAAGGTGAAATTTCTAACCAGCAATTAAAGAGGAAAGGAAAAGGGCAATTACCAATAAAGGCAAGTGATAAGCGTTTACTGAATATTGAAAGATATGGTGGATACAATAAGGCAAGTACTGCATACTTTTTCTTGGTCGAGCACGACAAGGGGAAGAAGAGGATTAGAAGCATAGAATATGTTCCGGTCCATCTCGCAAAAGACATTGAAAAGGATAATAGTAAATTATTAAGATATTGTAAAGAAGACCTAGATTTAGGTAATCCTGATATTAGAATATCAAAAATTAAAATTAATACACTATTCGCTTATAATGGTTTTTTGATGTATTTAAAGGCAAGAACAGGTGATCAATATGTATGTAATTTGGGATTTCAATTGTATTTGCCAATAGAGTATGAAAAGTATATTAAGAATATATATAAGGAAATTGATGGAGTTAAATCAAAGAAGATAAGCAAAGAGAATG
>CAZKWP010000116.1:0-2367 GCA_964556555.1 uncultured Syntrophomonadaceae bacterium | reverse complement strand
ATTAATATTAAAATATATGATTATCTTCTGAACAAACTTAATAACACCATATATTCTATTAAATTAGTAGAACAAGGTAAATTTCTTGAAGAAGCAAGGGATAAATATATAAGAATTGATGAGTATGATCAAGCGGAAATACTTACGAAAGTTTTTAATATTTTTATGTGTAATAGTGCACTTTCCGATTTATCTTTAATAGGAGGAACCAAAAATCATGGTAGGATTTATTTTAGTAAGAATATTGGTAAAGAAAATAAGATTTCAATTATAAATCAATCCATTACTGGTGTCTTTTCAAAGGAGGTAAATTTAAATACTATATGAGCTGGCGAGTTGTAGTTATTAGCAAAAGAGCAAAGCTTGACTTGCAGATGAATTATTTGGTTGTTAGAAGTGATGAGACAATAAAAATATATATTGGTGAGATTTCAACAATAATGATAGAGAATACTGCGGTATCATTAACAGTAGCATTGTTATCAGAATTAACTAAAAGAAAAATAAAAGTAGTGTTTTGCGATGAGAAAAGAAACCCTTCATCTGAATTAATGCCATATTATGGAAGCCATGATACTAGTTCAAAAATACGAAATCAAATAGCTTGAGATAAAGAAGCAGCTGATATTGTATGGACAAAGATAGTTGAACAGAAAATACGAATGCAAAGTAATTTATTAAAGCGCTTAAAGTTTAGTGAATCATCACTACTCGATGAGTATATTAGTGAGATTGAACATCGTGATATCACAAATAGAGAAGGTCATGCAGCAAAAGTATATTTTAATGCGTTATTTGGAATGGGTTTTACTAGAGACAGTGATATTGCTACTAATTATGCACTTAATTATGGATACTCAATTATTCTTTCAGCTTTTAATAGAGAAGTAGTTGCAAATGGGTATATAACGCAGATAGGGATATTCCATGATAATATTTTTAATCCTTTTAATCTAAGTTCTGATTTGATGGAGCCTTTTAGACCGATTGTTGATGAAAGTGTATTTAGCATGAATCTAGATATATTTGAATATAAGCACAAAGTGTCACTAATACAATTGTTAGTGGAAACAGTAATCATTAATGATAAGAAGCAAGAAGTAAATAATGCAATAAAAATATATTGTAAAAGTGTATTTGATGCAATAGAAAATAAGAATGTACAGCTAATTCAATTTTATGAAATATGAGTTACAGATATATGAGAATAATTATATTTTTTGATTTACCAACAATAACATATTGGGATAGAAGAGAGTATGTCAGATTCAGAAAGTTTTTGATTAAATCTGGGTTTATTATGATGCAAGAATCAGTTTATAGTAAATTGGCTAACAATTCATCTGTAGCTTCAGCAGTTAAGCAAAATATAAAAAAGAATAAACCGAAAGCTGGATTAGTTCAGATGCTTATGGTAACTGAGAAACAATATTCAAAGATGGATCTGGTTATTGGATCTATTTCAAGTAATATAATCGATACTGATGAAAGGATAATATTCATATGATGTTAATAAATGGAAATTTGAATACACCAATCAATATACACGAAGGTTTACCCAATATTCTGGTTGTGGAGAATAAGCATTTATTCTACAATCTTATTAACGACTTAATTAAGCAAGTAGAAGGTAATGATGGTGATTGGATTCTGTCAGAAAACTCAAAAATATACTCAATTAGCAAAACAACCAATGTTATTGTAGACTTTTTTCACTTGAATTTAAACTGTAAGCCGATTCTGTCGAAACTATACTCTAATTTAAAAGACATCTCAGCGCAAAGTGATTTTTATATGGATACCATTACATTAAAACAATTAATAATTGAGTATTTTGAAAAAATTAACTCAGAATTAATACTTCCTGTTGAGTTTGATGCAGAGTTTGATATTACGAGTATATTTAAGATGCTTGATGTAAAATTTTCTGTAACAGATACAGAGTTGGTGGAAAGCATAAATATTATCTCGCACATATTAAGAGAGCTTGTAAGTAATAAATTAATTGTACTCGTTAATTTTCTTAATTACTTAACAGAAGAAGAAATTGAAATATTCTACAGAGATCTCTATTACAATAAGTATTCAATATTGTTAATTGAGAATAGATGGAATAGAATAAAGAGAGAGAATGAAAAGATATTAATTATTGATGATGATTTGTGTGAGATTTATGTAGATGAACATTGATAATTAAATATTTATATCACTATACAGAATTATTTATGTTGTGGTGGCATAAATACCATTGACTTTGAGGTTTGAGAATGGTGTAATTCTGTATGGTGGTAAAACATGTAATAATTTACTCTCAGTGATATAATTGTTTGAGAATGGTGTAATTCTGTATGGTGGTAAAACTCGTGA
>CAZKWP010000115.1:0-6875 GCA_964556555.1 uncultured Syntrophomonadaceae bacterium | reverse complement strand
CATTGCCGACTATTTTTTGGTGCATAATCGGGACATCTTTAACCGCTGCGATGATTCTTTAGTCAGACGGGTAGGCGGCCAAAACCAGTTTTACCGGCGAGCCCGGGGGTTTGTTCCGTTTCCGATTCCCTTAGCGGAGGATGGGCCGGCAGTCTTGGGGGTAGGGGGAGAATTAAAGAACGCCTTTGCCTTGACCCGCAATAAGGAAGCCTATCTGAGTCAACATCTGGGGGATCTAAATCATTGGGGAAATTACCAGCAGTTTCTCGAAGCCATCCCTCGCTTGGAGAAAATGTTGGATGTCCGGGCCGCGGTAGTGGCTTACGACCTGCACCCGGATTATGCCTCGACGTGCTACGCCCGCGCACGTCAAGACTTGGTGCGGGTGGGTATTCAGCATCACCATGCCCATTTAGCGGCCTGTCTGGCGGAGAACCAGGCTACGGGTCCGGCGCTGGGGGTGATTTGTGACGGAACCGGCTATGGAACCGACGGTACGATCTGGGGCTTTGAGTTTCTCTACGGAGACTGTCAGGGTTTTACCCGGCTGGGCAGTCTGCGTCCCCTGCCGTTACCCGGCGGGGAGGCGAGTATCCGCCGGCCCGGGCGGATGACCCTGGCCTCTCTGTGGCAGTTACTGGGTGAAGCGACCGCGAGGGAATGGGCCGAGCAATTGCCTTTGGGCTTGTCTCCGGAAGAAACTGCGATTTTATTTCAGCAGTTGACCAGAGGGATTAATACCTGGGAGACCTCCAGCTGCGGACGACTTTTTGACGCGGTGGCCGGGTCTTTAGGGGTCTGCCCGGAGGTGGGTTACGAGGGACAGGCTGCGGTAGAATTAGAAACTCTAGCCGGGCAGGCTTTAGGTTTAGTCGAGGCCGAGGCAAAGGGAGAACGCTGGGCAGGCGTCCCGGCGTATCCGTTTCCGCTCTTAAATTTAACGGAGGAGCAAACCGCTTCCGTTTTAAATGTTCCTGTTTTAAACGCTCCCGTTTGGGAAACTCCCCGGATTACCTGGCCCCAGCCAGCCGAAGCAGGGGGGGGATCCGACGGGTTCAAGCCTAATTCGGGGCAACTGGAAGTTCAAGCTGATCCTTCTTCTGAGGCGGGTTCCTCAACCTCCTGGAGCGCATCCGCAAAGTCTAAGCTAAGGAGCGGGCCTTTTTGGCTGGATCCTACCCCGATGTGGCAGGAACTGCTCGCGGACTACCAGCGGGGAGCAAATCGCAGTTTAATGGCCCTGCGTTTTCATCTGGGCCTGATCGAGGGAATAACCCAGGCCTGCCTAAAACTGCAGGCGGAGATTGGGTTTAAACAGGTGGTTTTAAGCGGTGGGGTCTTTCACAACCGAATCTTGTTAACCGGACTGCTGAAAAAGTTGTCGGCCTGCGGGTTAAGCGTTTTGACACCTCAACTCGTCCCCCCCGGGGATGGCGGGATTTCGCTCGGTCAGACCGCCATTGCCCGGGCGGTGTTAAATAATAAAAAGCCGTAGTTAAGAAATTATATAAATATGTTAATATAGTAGGGAAACCTAAGCGGGCAAATATTTTTCCTTACGCTTTATTTGGAGCAGCAGGTTTTATGGAGTTATTCTTAGCAAAGGGGTGGTCGCAAAATGTGTTTAGCTATTCCCGCCAAAATAATCGAACTAAAGGGTCCTTGGGCAACGGTGGATATTGAGGGCAATACCCGGGAAGTAGGGATTATGTTGACGCCGGAGGTACAGCCAGGTGATTATGTCCTGATCCACGCTGGATTTTCTATTCAAATTATTGATGAAAAGGAAGCGCAGGAAACCCTGGCCCTCTTCGCCGAGTGGGCGGATAAAGAGTCCAGTCTCGAGGGGGGAGAGGAGTATTGAAAACACGGCAGGAGAAGAAAGAACGGGTACAAGGAATCCTCGCTGAAATAAACCAGATTGCTCAAGCAATTGAACGGCCGCTTGTCTTGATGGAGGTCTGCGGTACCCACACGGTGGCGATTGCCCAGAGCGGGATTCGTGATTTACTGCCGGCGAATATTCGGTTGCTTTCAGGGCCAGGCTGCCCGGTCTGTGTTACTGATACGGCTGATTTGGATGCGGTGATCAATTTGGCGGAAAGACCAGAGGTAATCCTGGCCACTTATGGCGATTTAATCCGGGTTCCCGGCAGTACAAGTACCCTTCAGGAGAAACGGAGCCAGGGCGCTAACGTGCAGGTGGTTTATTCCGCCCTGGAAGCGCTGCAATTGGCCGAACGAAATCCTAATTCCGAAGTGGTCATGGTGGGAATCGGCTTTGAAACGACGGCCCCGGCTACGGCGGTAGTGGTGGAGCAGGCGCAGCAAAAGGGCTTGCGTAATTTCTCGGTATTTTCCTTACACAAGGTAGTGCCGCCGGCTTTGCGGGCGCTTTTAACTGATCCCGCAGTAAATATTGATGCTTTTATTAACCCGGGACACGTTTGTACGATTCTCGGCGTGGAGCCGTTCCGTTTTGTGGCGGAGGAATTCAAGCGGCCTTGCGTGGTGGCCGGTTTTGAGGCAGCCGACATTCTGGAAACAATTCTTATGATTCTTAAGCAATATCAAGCTCAGCATTGGCAGGTGGAGATCAAGTACCGTCGGGCAGTGCGTCCGGAAGGGAATCAAATTGCCCGTAATTATCTGGAGCGCTTTTTCCAGCCGGTTTCCGCCCGTTGGCGCGGGCTGGGGACCATTCCGGCAAGCGGTCTGGCTTTAAGGCCGGAATTTGCGGCCTGGGATACGGAGCAGAAGTTGGGGGTCCACCCAGCTGAGGCTGAGCCAGGAAAAGAGAAAAAGAAGCCGGCTTGTCTGTGCGGGGCCATCTTAAAGGGACAAAAGCAACCGGGGGACTGCCCCTCTTTCGGACAGGCATGTACTCCCTTGCGGCCAGTTGGCCCTTGTATGGTTTCTACCGAAGGAGCCTGTGCGGCCCACTACCGATTTGGGGTGGGCAGAAAATAAAATCAGCAGCAGTATGAAGGGGAGAAACAGAAAATGGAGCGGATTGTTTTGGCCCATGGCAGCGGCGGCCGGCTGCACCATGAATTAATAAATAAAGTATTTCGGAGCCGTTTAAGTAATCCTCGGCTGGATCAAATGTTAGACGCGGCGATCTTGGAATTGCCGGGGGAAAATCGGGTGGCCTTCAGCACCGATTCTTTTGTGATTGACCCGCTTTTTTTCCCAGGCGGTGATATCGGCTGCTTAGCCGTATACGGTACGGCTAATGATCTGTCAGTCAGCGGAGTGCGGGATTCATTATAGAGGAAGGGTTCCCTATCGCGGATCTCATGCGGATTGTCGATTCCATGCACCGGGCCGCGGACCAGATTAGCCTCGAGGTGGTCACCGGCGACACCAAGGTAGTTGGTCGCGGGCAAGCCGACAAATTGTTTATTAATACCGCGGGGATCGGTTTAATCCCGGCTGGGCTGAACCTATCGCCCACTCAGATCAGGCCAGGGGATCAAATCATTGTCAGTGGGTTAATCGGGGAGCATGGATTGGCGATTCTGGCCCAGCGGGAGGGGTTAGGTTTCAGCACGCCAGTGCAGAGTGACTGCGGATCAGTCCACCGTTTAGCCCAGGCTTTATGCCGGATTGATCCAAACGGGGTTCGCTGCATGCGCGACCCGACTCGGGGAGGACTGGCGACTACTTTAAACGAATTGGCGCAGCAAGGTACGGTTTGTTTAGGGATAGAAGAAGAAAGGATCCCGGTTTCGGCGGCGGTGCGCGGGGCTTGTGGGATGCTGGGAATGGACCCGCTATATCTGGCTAATGAGGGAAAATTAATGGCCATTGTGGCCCCGTCAAAGCTGCCCGAAATGTTGGCAGCGTTACGGGCTTTGCCGGAAGGCCGGGACGCAGCGGTAATCGGCCAGGTGCGCGAGGCTCCCACGGGATTGGTGTTGCTCGAAACCGCACTGGGTACCGAACGGGTCTTAGGGATGCTGGAAGGAGAATTGCTGCCCCGAATCTGCTAAGGTAAACTTTAATTTATCGGGATTTAGAATTGCAGTTAGGACAATAACCATAGATCTCAAAGGAATGCCTAATAATCTGGTATGCATTTTCTTTTAAGTAATTTTCGATATGGCGGTCCATGGGACAGCCGGGAATGTTCTTGGTTTCCCCGCATTTGATGCAGACTAAGTGGTGATGGTGACTGGTGTTTTTTTCATATTTGCGGGTGCCATCGGCCAGCGCGAATTGAGTCAGGAGCCCCTGCTTGGTCAAGCGGTCCAGATTGCGGTAAACTGTACCTAAACTAATATTGGGCTGGGTTGATCTTACCTTAAGATAAACCTCATCCGCTGACAAATGTACCTGATCATCGATGAAGACAGCTAAAATGGCTTGGCGTTGTTTGGTAGAGCGGGTCACGACCAGCGGCTGCATAATATCCACAACGGCTACCTCCAATTGTTCGTAGGTAAATTGTTTTATGTATAAGGATGTTCTTAAGTATTCGTTTAATTAAATATTGCATCGGTTGCTTGGTCCGGGTTATCCCGGCCATATTTTTTGCCTAAAGCCGAGAGGGAATTTATTCCCGCTGGCAAAGCCCTTAAAGCCCTTATAATAGCCTTAAGTTAAGCGAAATCTGGAAAGCAGGGTAACGGTATAAAATAAGGTGGCAAACAAGACGATGGTAGCCCCCGTGGCCGTCCCCCAATAGTAAGAACTTATTAAACCCGCCAAACCGGCCACCAGGATGATAGCAATCGAGTATAAATGGTATTGAAACATATTGCGGGCGACGTTTCGGGCTGCCGCAGCCGGTAAAACCAAAAGAGAATTTATGATCAGGATCCCCAGCCACTGGATTGAAACGGTTACCACAACAGCCAGCACGATACAAAAAAAAGTGTCTAAACGCCGGACCGAGATGCCGCGGCTTAAGGCCAGGGTTGGATTTACACTGATCAGTAGCAGCTGGTTAAAAAGGAGCACCCACAGCACCAGGATCGCTGCCAGGATAACGCCTAACAGGGTTAAATCTTGGGCCGTGATACTCAAAAGATCCCCAATAAGGTAGTTGGAATACTTGGCAAAACCGCCGCCCCGCGAGAGGATGACAATGCCTAAAGCTACGGCAGCAGCCGAGAATACCCCGATTACGGTATCGGTGGAGGCCTTAATCTTATGTTTTACCAGGGAAATGGTAATAGCCAAAACGACCGAGAAGAGCACCATCGCCCACAGCGGGTCTGCCAGTCCACAGAGCAGGCCAATAGCAATGCCGGTTAAGGCAGAATGCCCGATCGTGTCCGAGAAAAAGGCCATGCGATTATTTACGACCAGGGTACCGAGAATGCCAAAAAGGGGGCTGACCAGCAAGATGGCCAAAAGAGCGTTTTTCATAAATAGATGCTGGGTCCAGGCAAACGGCAGCACGTAGTCCACTAAAGAATACCAGTTTTCCATAGTAAGAGGTTCCTTCCCGGCAGTTAAAATGAGCAATTGTAAGCAATTTAAAGTAATCAGGAACTATTTTTTTAATATCTGATTTAACTTCGGTTTAAATTTAACCCGCGTCGGTAACCCGAAGCCTCAACTACCCGGATCGGCATTCTCAGACTAATTTGATTTGCCTGGAGTCTCCGGCTCTGGCAGAGGGATTCGGCCAAATGTTTGGACCACTCTTTGATCCGTGAAAACCTGCTGTGGGGTACCCGAGGTTAAAACCGTCTGGTTTAAAAAGACGATGCGATCGGCATACTTGGAAACTAAGGTTAAGTCGTGGGAAACTAAAATAATCGATAAGTCGTACTGTTCCCGCAAACTGGAAACCAGACGGTAAAAAAGTTCCAGGCCGCGCTGGTCCACACCGGAGACCGGTTCGTCCAGCAGCAGTAAGTCCGGAATCGGCTCCAGGGCTAAGGCTAGTAATACCCGCTGCAGTTCTCCGCCGGATAAGTCGCCCAACCGCCGGTCCAGGAGATGTCCCGCCTGCGCCCGGGCCAAACTGAACCGTACTTTTTCCCGAAGTTTATGGTTCGCCCTCCACCAGACCGGGGTTTTAGCGATGCTTGCCACAAACAGATCCAGGACACTGGTCGGCGAACCGGCATCGAAATCCAGCCGCTGCGGGACATAGCCAACTAGTGGGTGCCCGGTACGGCAGTCTTTGGCATCCATAAACTTTAGTTCTCCTGTATGGGGGATTTCGTTCAGGATGGCCTTTAAAAGCGTCGTCTTGCCCGCGCCGTTAGGCCCAATCAGGGCCGTTAAATCCCCGCAGTGAATATGCAGGTTGACGTCTTCTAAGATGGTGATTTTCCCCCGGTTTACCCCAAAGTGCTCCAGTTTTGTGCAGCACAGGCCGCAGGCCGGGCTTTGGGGTTTTGTTTTGTTAGAAGGCTTAGGCATCAGTTTAGCGCCCCTTGTAAAACAGTCAAATTTTCCTCCATGATATTTAAATAGGCATCTAGATCGTCTGGGCCCGTTACGGCTGGGTCTAAGGTATAGACCTTGGCTCCCGTTTCCCGGGCAATTACTTCCGTTGCCTTTACCGGATACTGGGGTTCGGCAAAGAGGGCCGTCACCTTAGCGGCTCTTACAATTTCAATAGTTTCGGCTAATTCTGCTGCACTCGGCTCCGAACCTGGTTCCCGTTCGATAACTGCGACAATATTTAGGTTAAACTCCTTGGCAAAATACGGGAAAGCCTCGTGAAAAGTAACGATGTTGGGATGGTTAAGATTAACTAAGTTTTGGTGCATTTTTATCTTCAAATCTTCTAATTTTTTCACGTAAGCAGCTGTATTCGCCTGGTAGCGGTCTGCATGAGCCGGATCAAGCAGCGCCAGTTCGCGGCCGATATTTTGCGTTTGCTGAATTGCCCCGCTGATGCTCACCCA
>CAZKWP010000114.1:0-6884 GCA_964556555.1 uncultured Syntrophomonadaceae bacterium | reverse complement strand
ATGAACACGCTGAAAAACGAATACCCGCAATTCGGCGGAAACTATGAAGTAATCCACCACACCCAGTTCATTGCTGATCTGATTAAGAGCGGCAAATTGAAATTAACCAAACCGCTCGGCAAGAAAGTAACCTATCATGATTCCTGCTTCCTCGGCCGGACCAATGACGTCTACGATGAACCGAGGCAAATCTTGGCGGCTATCCCGGGCACCAACTTGGTGGAAATGGAACGGAATCGGGAAAAAGGTTTCTGCTGCGGCGCTGGCGGCGGTCGGATGTGGCTGGAAGAACACGTGCATGAAGGTCAGAAACGGATCAACGTCGCCCGTACCGAACAGGCGCTCGATCTGGATCCAGAACTGATCGTAACCAACTGTCCGTTCTGTCTGCAGATGTTTGAAGATGGCGTAAAATCCAAGGATAAAGAGGACTTCCCGGTACGCGACATGGCTGAGTTGGTAGTTGACGCTATGTAGCAGGTTTAAGCTATTCCAGGTGAAAGAATAGCTGGCTTTATGGATTTGGTAAAGTTAGATTTTGGTAAGGTTAGGTTAGCTGAACGCCAAAGCTCAGCTGCCTAAACCATTACCAAATTTCGCGGGGCGTTTTCCCCTTTGTCGAATTTGGGCAGAGCTAAGAGCATATTTTAGCTTTAATCTTAAGATTCCGTTTAAGAATCAGCGGACAAAATGCGGATTTTAGCAGGAATCTGAGGTTTGTTGTAGAATATTACTTTTAAGTAGCAATGGACCCCGGGCTTTCGGAGAACGAACTCTGAGGTCCAGTAACGAATAAGCCCAGGTTCACACATTAAAGGGAGGTGAGGGGTGGGTACACCTCGTGGAGGAGGGTAAATCGTTTATACAGGAGTTGTAAGAACCCAAGACTAGATTAAAAAAATGGAGGTAGGAATTTATGCGTAAGGCTGTAATCGTAAGTGCAGTACGTACTGCAGTAGGTAGTTTTGGTGGAAGCTTAAAAGGCGTGGGCGCGTGTAAAATCGGTGCCATCGCTATTAAAGAAGCTTTGAACCGGATTAACTTGGATCCAGCGAAGGTTGAGGAAGTAGTGTTTGGCTGTGTTTTACAGGGTGGTCTGGGCCAAAACATCGCTCGGCAGTGTTCTCTCGCCGCAGGCATCCCGGTAGAAGTGCCGGCAATGACCATTAACAAAGTTTGCGGCTCTGGTCTGCGTTCCGTATCGATCGCGGCTCAATTCATTCAAAATGGCGATGCCGACATCATCGTGGCCGGCGGAACCGAAAACATGTCCGATGCCCCCTTCACACTAGACGATGCCCGCTGGGGATTCCGGATGGCCAGCCCGAAGACCGGCTTTGGCAAAGTGAAAGATATGATGATTTACGACGGCATCTGGGATGTTTACAATCAATACCACATGGGTAACACTGCAGAAAACGTAGCAGCACAGTTCGGCATAACCCGGGAAGAAATGGACGCAGGCGCAGTAGCGAGCCAAAACAAAGCGGAAGCTGCGATCACCAGCGGAAAATTCAAAGAAGAAATCGTACCGGTTGAAATCAAAACCAAAAAAGGCACCGTTGTATTCGATACAGATGAATTTGTAAAATTTGGAACTACCTTAGAGAAGGTTGCTAAATTAAAACCAGCCTTCAAAGACGGCGGAGGGGTAACCGCGGGTAATGCTTCCGGCGTTAACGACGGTGCTGGTGCAGTTATCGTTATGTCTGAAGAAAAAGCGAAAGAATTAGGTCTGACTCCGATGGCCACCATTACTGGCTGGGCATCCGGCGGGGTTGATCCCAGTGTTATGGGTCTTGGCCCGATCCCGGCAGTCCAAAAACTTTGTGCCAAAACTGGTCTTAAAGTTGAAGATTTCGATGTAATCGAAGCCAATGAAGCTTTTATGGCTCAATGGATAGCCGTAGGTAAAACCTTAGGCTTTGACCTCAGCAAAGTTAACTTTAACGGCGGCGCAACCGCTATCGGCCATCCGATCGGTGCTTCCGGAACTCGGATTCTCGTAACCTTGCTTTATGAAATGAAACGCCAGGGAGCAAAGAAAGGCTTAGCTACCCTCTGCATCGGCGGCGGCATGGGAACTGCCCTTTCCGTAGAAATGTAGTTTAAGGCTAAGAGTACTGTGTTTTAGGAAAGACTTGAAACGCAGTATCGCATATTTTACCGGTTAAACTGTAATAATGTTTAGCAAGAAGTGAGAGACAGGGGTGTCCCCAGGAGAGCCGGAGCCCATCGGACAACCGGTAAGGCTGTTCAAGCACCGTTATCCAGCCGGGGCACCCCAACGTTTTTTAGCAAATATTACTAAAGGGTAACCGTCAAGACGCAATATTATTTATAATAAAACATCGAGATGTTAGGTTTCATAAAGGGGGAGCAAGAAGTTGAGAATCGGCGTCTACCCGGGGAGCTTCGATCCAGTTACGAACGGACATCTGGATATACTGGAGCGGGCGTCGAAGCTGTTCGACCAACTAATTATAGCGGTAATCCATAATCCACAGAAGCAGGGTTTTTTTTCGATTGAAGAACGGGTGGCGCTTCTGGAAGAAGCAACCCGGCATAATCCCAAGATAAAAGTTGATTCTTTTAGCGGACTTCTGATGGACTACGTAGTCGGTCAGAAAGCTCAGGCGGTTGTGCGTGGGTTAAGAGCGGTAAGCGATTTTGATTACGAGATGCAGATGGCTTTGATGAACAGCAAGCTCTGTCCATCAGTAGAAACTATCTTTATCATCTCTTGCCCTCAGTACATCTATCTAAGCTCGACCAAAATAAAAGAAGTAGCTATTTTAGGCGGCTGTATCTATGGATTAGTCCCCAGTCATGTGGAAAAAAAGCTCCTGGAAAAAATTCAGGACCACAAATGCAACCCGCATAACAAAGCATAGCTGCTCCACAGCGTTTAATCTGAAAAACCGGGTAGGATCGTTTAAAAGCCACCCTTTAATTTAATGACCCAATAACCTAAGTTAATTGGGGTAAAATTAAAACTGACCTTGACAAGCTTATTTCTATCTAATATAATGTAACTCGTGGTTAATAATGCGGCAGTGGCGGAATTGGCAGACGCGCTAGATTCAGGGTCTAGTGGTCCTTGGGGCCGTGGGGGTTCAAGTCCCTTTTGCCGCACCAACTTAATCCTTAGGTTATTCGAGCAACACTCGCTTTCAGCGGGTGTTTTGTTTACTTAAAACAAATTTATTAAACCACAATAAATAAACCTTCAAGTTTAATTATAAAAATTACAAGAAATTAACTCTTAAATTTTGTATATCTCAGCTATATTTTTAAGGTATTATTATTAATAATCATATTTTGATGCAAAGTTTAACGGCAACCCAATGTTTTTGCTTTATGGCAGTTCATTCCTTTCTGAAGCGTTTTTAATAAAAACCTTATATAGATTACCGTCAAACACACTGTTTCAACCCTGTACATATAACGTTAAACCCTGTTTCATCGTGATTTAAAATCATCATTACATTCTTTCAGGTGAGAGCTATTCTAAATTAAGGTCAGGCTTTATTTTGTATACAGGCTTGTGCAAAAACCGACAATTATTGACAGCCAGACTTGATTTATGGCACAATGCTTTTTATAGAAAGGAGGATATGGTAGAGATGCTACAAGAGTTTGCCGGCATAGGTGTATTTTTTTTAGTCTCAATTGTTTTTGGCATTTTAGCTTTGGCTACAGCGTGGCTGATTAATCCTAAACGTCCAAATCCGATTAAACAGGATACCTACGAGTGCGGATTAAAAACCGAAGGGGAAACTTGGGTTCAGTTTAGATCCCAATATTTCGTCTATGGTTTAGTGTTCGTAGCCTTTGATGTGGAGTGTGTTTTTCTTTTTCCTTGGGCGGTTAAATTTCAGGAATTGGGACTTTTCGCTTTTATCGAAATGATTATTTTTATTGCGATTTTATTGTTAGGATTATGGTACGCTTGGAAAGAAGGTGCTTTAGAATGGGTATAGACACCCTGTCGCAAGGTGAGGCACAAGAACTGCTTAATCATAATATCCTTATAACTTCAATCGAAAAATTATTGAATTGGGGTCGTGCCCATTCACTGTGGCCGCTTACTTTTGGAATCGCCTGCTGCGCGATTGAAATGATGTCTACCACCAATTCCCGTTATGACCTTTCCCGTTTCGGCTCCGAATTATTTCGGCCGTCTCCCAGACAAGCTGATCTCATAATTATTCCCGGTTCCGTGAATCGAAAGCTCCAGCCGCTCGTAGAGCGGGTCTATCAACAGATGGCTGATCCCAAGTATGTAATCGCGATGGGGAATTGTGCGATCAGTGGCGGGCCTTTTCGGGATTCTTACTGCGTACTGCCGGGGGTCGATACTTTCCTGCCGGTAGATGTTTATATTCCCGGTTGTCCACCCCGACCGGAAGCCTTGATTTTTGGCCTGCTAAAACTTAGAGAAAAAATAATGCATCCCGAAAAAGCAAAGAGGTTGAGAAGCAATGGGTAATAATCAAATGGCCCCTGAATTAATCAGTAAAATTTCCTCGCGGTATTTTAGTCTGAGCGTACTTAGTGATCCTTTTACGACTAAGGTACAAGTTGAAGAGAATGACTTGATCTACCTGATGGAAGAATTGAAAAGCGATCCAGATTTGTATTTTGACCTGCTGCTTGATATTACTGCCCTAGATTATCAGGATCATTACATGGTTGTATACAATTTATTTTCGCTTAAACATGGTCATAAAATCATGGTTAAGTGTCGGATTGAACATGAAAGTCCTTCCCTGATTACGGTTTCTGATCTTTACCCGGCTGCGGAAGTGATGGAGTGCGAGGTTTATGATTTGATGGGGATCGAGTTTGTAAGCCACCCCAACTTGCGCCGCATCTTGCTCCCAGAAGATTTTGAAGGGTTTCCTTTACGCAAGGATTATAGATTTTAAATTTGCTGCACTGGAGGTGAAAATGTGCCCAGAACCCAAGAATTGCATTTAAATATGGGTCCCCAGCATCCCAGTACCCACGGCGTTTACCGTTGTGAAATAACCCTGGACGGGGAGGTTGTAACCAGTGCGGAAAATCATATTGGTTATCTGCACCGCGGTATCGAAAAGATAGCGGAAGCCAAAACCTACCCTCAATTTTTGCCTTATACCGATCGTATCGATTACCTCTGTCCGATGATTTACAATCAGGGCTATGTGGAAACTGTTGAAAAGCTGATGGGGGTGGAAGTACCGCCTCGCGCCGAGTTTATCCGGGTGATTATGGCGGAACTGTCGCGGATCACTTCGCACTTAGTGATGCTTGCCACCATGGGTATTGACTTGTCTAGTTCTACGGCTTGGATGTATTGTTTTCGGGAAAGAGAAAAAATCTTCGATCTCTTTGAGATGACCTGCGGCTCGCGCATGACCGTAAGTTACATGCGGATTGGCGGAGTCTCCGAAGATTTGCCGGACGAGTTTATCCCAGACCTGCGAAAATTCATTGCCGAAATGCCGGGCCACCTGAACGAGGTGCATGAGCTGCTTACCGGCAACGAAATCTTTCAGGCCCGCACCAAAGGAATTGGTGTATTGCCGCCGGACATGGCCATCGCCTACGGAGTCACTGGGCCTAACTTACGGGCCAGTGGAATTCCTTATGATGTTCGGCGAGCCGAGCCCTACAGCATCTATAATAAGTTTAACTTTGACATTCCAGTCCGCCATAATGGGGACTGCTTCGACCGTTATATGTTAAGGTTTGATGAGATCGAACAGAGCTTAAAGATAATCGGGCAGGCGATTGATGGTCTACCCGAAGGAGAAATTAAGGGTAAGGTCCCGAAGCTGCTTAAAGTACAACCCGGAGAGATCTATCATCAAGTAGAAGCTTCTAAAGGTGCCGTGGGTTTCTTCGTGGTTAGTGACGGTTCGACTAAGCCTTATCGTTTGCATATCCGCGGCCCATCTTTTTTAAATATAGGCGTATTCCCAGAACTGGCCCGGGGCTGGAAAATACAAGATGTGATTTCCATTTTAGCCTCGATTGACCCGGTACTGGGTGAGATTGATAGGTAAGGAGCAGAGGGTATGGAACTACTGGAAAACCTGTTTACGAATGTTACGGCCTGGACTCGAGCCTTACTGAGCAGTTGGTCGGTACCGACCGGTGGGATTGAATTAGTCGTCTTATTGCTGGGCATTTTTGCAATTATTGCCCTGATTATATTGGATGCTCTGATTTTGGTGTGGTTTGAACGGAAGGTAGCCGGCTTTATCCAGGAACGCCCTGGACCAAACCGTTTGGGTCCAGCGGGCTTCTTTCAGACCGTAGCCGACACCTTAAAACTATTGGGAAAAGAAGATGTCGTGCCTAGGGCGGCTGACCGCTGGGTGTTTAGAATTGCGGCTCCCCTGGTTTTTGTACCCGCCATCATGCTTTACGCGGTTATACCTTTTGGCCGAAATATGGTGCCAATCAATTTAGAAGTTGGACTGTTTTATTGTTTTTCCATCGCTTCCTTAGGAACTATGTCTTTTCTGATGGCGGGTTGGGGTTCTAATAACAAATACTCGCTTTTAGGCGGGATGCGCACCGTCGCCCAGATGATTAGCTATGAGATTCCTTTATTGTTATCGGTACTGGGCGTGGTTATGATAGTGGGATCCTTAAATTTGTCAGCCATTGTTGCGGCTCAACAAAAAGTTTGGTTCATCTTGCTGCAGCCGGTAGCCTTCCTGATTTATTTTATTGCGGCTACGGCCGAATTGAATCGAGGTCCGTTTGACCTCCCTGAAGGAGAGCAGGAACTAGTTGCCGGGGTTTATACTGAATTTAGCGGCATGCGCTGGGCCCTCTTCTTTCTGGCGGAATATACCAATATGATTGCCAATTCCGCAATCGCCGTC
>CAZKWP010000113.1:0-6916 GCA_964556555.1 uncultured Syntrophomonadaceae bacterium | reverse complement strand
CTCGTCATAAGACCATATTTATTATAGTTATAATCGCAGTTAATATCTGTTTAGCGGTGGGATTATTCCTTAACTCCCACTCCAAACTTTTGGTCGATGATATTGATATGGCCAGCGAGGCTAGCCAACCGGCAGCAACGAATCAAGATAATCTGTCCGGACAGGAACAGGAATACAGCAAGATCGAGAATCCTTCCGGGCTAAGCCAGACCTGGAGGAATTTTACCAACTGGTTCAGGCATATTCCATTATTACATAAACAGCAGCCGGCAGGAGTTGTTGATAATGAGGATATTACGGATAGTATCGAGCAAAAGCTGGATCAGCAGGTGGATAAAGATGATCTGCTTAAAGCCTCGGTGATAATACTGAAGAAGTTAGACTCGGAAGAAACCGCTTTCTTATATAAGATCGGCAATAAAGAAAACCCTTCTAAAGAAGAACTGCAACAGGCGCGGGACATTCTGCTCAATAAACTCACCCTGGAAGATATCCAAACCCTCCGGGAACTGGGAGCCAAATACGGCAAATCACTAAAAATCCTCGACCCCACCGTTCCCATCAACTAACCTCAGAAAACAAGGGGACGGTTCTTTTGTTTGGTTGCATACTAGTAATATGTATCCTAGTAAACAAAAGAACCGTCAGGTTGTGTGAAAACAGTTTTGCACTTTCAGTCGCTCCACTTGTGACCAGAATTAAACTAAATTTAGGGACAAAGGCTAGAAGTGTTTTAGTGGTGTTTGATTTCTTCTAGTTTGGTGATCAGTTTTATGTAGTCGTTGGTGGTAAAATGATTAAGCACCTGGGGGTTATATTGTTGGTGGGATGCTCTCCAGATTATGATTGGGGTGTCAGGCCATATTTCGTTTGACTTAGATATATACTGATGATATCTGGAAGAATCCATAATGATTACTGCGGGTTGATATCTGCTGGATAAAGATTCAAATTCTTCCACATTATTAATAACGATTAGACTAAAATCTGCGTTTCGCAGAGCATTTTCCAAAATCCGGTTGTTGGCAGCCAGAACTATATCCACATTAATGGTTTCACCATCAGAGGACTGATAAGGCATTAATTCTATATGGAACTGGGCTCCGCCATCGGGAACATTACAGCATTTAATCTGTCCGCCATGATTGTTAACAATGGCCTGCACTACCGGCAAACCCAAACCGGTACCTCGTTCTTTGGTAGTAAAAAAGGGTTGGAACAGGCCTTCGATGGCTTCTGGTTTGATTCCCGGGCCGTGATCTCGAACGGTAATACTTACTGTTTTATCATCCTGTCCAAGGGATAATATGACTCTTCCTGGTGTTGGCATGGCTTCTAAGGCATTGCGAACCAGATTTAATAGAATCTGGGTCAACTGGCCGGCATCTCCCTATATTGGTGATACCGGATGCGAATCCATAATCACTATCTCATGTCCGCTTCGGCTGGCTTCTCCTTCCAGCAGGGGCAGCAAATCATTGACCAGTTGTTTTAAGTCTACCGGTTCCAGGCTGATATTAGCCGGCCTTCCTAACAACAAGAATTCGTTGAGCAGTCTGCTTATCCTATCCAACTCCCGCAAGATCAGGTCGGTATAGCCGGCTACTTTGGCGGGATCGCGTTTCTTGCTTAATATCTGCAGTAAGCCGGTGGCAGCGGACAGGGGGTTGCGAAGCTCATGGGCTAGAGATCCTACCAGAGCGGCTGTGGTACCAAAACGTTCGGCTTTGCGCGAGGCTTCCTGCCAGCGGTGAACGTCGCTGCGGTCATTTATTAATAAAATCCACCCTACTGGTACATGGTTTTCTAATAAGGGAGAGACTTGCCAATCAACCCAGCGCATTTCATTTCCTATGCTGATCTTTTCCATCTGCTCAGTAATGGGAATCTGGGTTTGGGAGATGATGCTGGCTACCCATGGCCCGGGGGCCTGAGAAATGCTTCGTCCCAGCAAATCCGATGCCGGTTTATTAAATAATTTTTCAGCCGCCTGGTTCAAGTAAATGATGTACTGGTGACGGTCCAGCATTAATAAGGAACTACCGATAGCACCCAACCACTGGTTCATCTGACGCTGCATCAGTTTAAACAAATTATCGATTTCCATAAGAATAGAACATTCCTGGGCTAATAAAGGCATTAATAGGTGGGCTTCTTCATAATCAGCCGGGTTAATAACCGCTATTTGGCCACAGGCTTTGCCCTTGCACAGATCTACAGCTACCCTGGGAACCTGAGCTTCTGTTAGTAGGGCTAAACTTTCATCCCCCCGGGTATAGCGTTTCAGGTGTCCATCAATGACTATATATAATTGGCTGGCGTCGGCATCCAACAGTATGATGGCTGCGCTTAAGACTAGGTCAAATGCCTTGTCCACGGCATTGTCATCACCTTGGAATAGAGACAGGGTGATCCGGTTCATCTGGCGCAGCATGGAAAGCTCAACCGCCTGGTGTCCGGCTTTGATTCCGTCTTGCAGACTATGATGGAAACTGGACAGGAGTTCACAGGCGGCCGCAGCCCGTTCGTAAAACTGGTCCTGATTGGAGGTCCCATTACAGGAACATTGCTGTACTACTATAAGCATTTCATCTATGGCTGAATACATGACCGGGGAACCGTCTTCCAATTCCAGCCTGAGCATTTTGGTTTTGGAAAGTTCCGCCATGATTTCTTTTTGATCCATTAATCTGCGGGTATCAAATGGCTCATCACAATCTGGGCATATAAGGGGTAGTTGAATAAATTGTTGGTCTGCTGAGTGTAACCAAATGCCTAACTGCAAGGCGCCGGCAATACTATTAACAAATTCCAGCCAGCGCTTGGAAACAAATGTTTGCCGGTGGACTTTTTTGCTCTTTATCATGCTAAAAATCTCCCTTCCAGGTGCAGGCACGAACACGCAGTGCAAACAAGTCTGTGCAGCACTACTTAACAATCACACCGGAATCGCTGATCAACAGTTCTCCAGGCACATTGGAGTGAGCACTGCCGCGCATCTTCAGGACCCGCAGATAAGGTTTTAATCTGGTTTTCTGTTCTATATATTCCACTAATATTAAGTTATCCGATAAATAGCTAATTCCATGTTTGGTTAATGCCATCATCTGATTTGAGCATGCTTCATGGGTAAGTAGAATACTCACTCCCTGGGTTTTAAGATAATCACAAAGGGACCATATATAATCGGTGTATTTGATCTTGTCTGCCATACCTACTTCAAAAGCGGAAATAGAATCTATTATGACCCGGGTGGCTCCGGTTTTTTTAACCAACTGCTGAATATGATAAATATGTTCATCAATATTTAATTCAATAGGAGACATAAAGACAATTGTCAGTTTTTCTGTATCGACGAAAGGCTGCAGGTTTAATCCCAGAGTGGCTGCGTCCCGTGCCAGTTGAGCCGGATTCTGTTCAAAGGAAACATAGATAGCATTTTCCCCTTCGAGTAAACCGGAATACACGAAATTCATGGCTAAGACTGTCTTGCCGGTCCCCGGCCCTCCGGAAATCAGGGTGGTAGTAGCAAATGGAATGCCGCCTCCCATCATTTGGTCCAGCCCCTCGATACCGGTTGAGATCCTATACTGGGAAGAAGGATAATCCTGGGCACTTACCACCGGATTCACCCGGGGAAACATTTCTATGCCCCGTTCAGATATGATAAAGGCATTTTCTCCGGATGCGTATTTGGTTCCCCGCATTTTTAGAATGCGCAAGTAACGCAACTGGTGCTTTCTTTCTTCACTACCGCTCAGATATAAGATGCCGTCGGCAATGGCACTTTCCGGTCGAATTTCTAAATCTTCCTCTGAATATTCGGCGATAAGAATGGTGGTGCATCCCCAAGCAGCCAACTTGCTGGTCAAATCTAAAATAAACTCGCGGGTATTGATCAATGATCCGATTATCTCTGAAAAAGTCTTAATGGTATCGATAACTATTAGGCCTGGTTGGTGGGTCTTAAGCAGATCATCTACTACCTTCAAAGCTTGCTGATAACCAGTGGTCCTCAAACAACTGCCCAGGTCAGCATATATCACCGAAGATTGAATTTTTTGCACGTCAAAATAGGCGAAATCCTGTTGAAACCGTAAAACCTTATGCTGTGGCTCACTTAAGGTGGTCAGGTAAATGCACTTGAAATCATCGGCAGCATTATTAAACATCATTTGGTGAGCAAAAATGGTTTTCCCGGCGCCGGGATGGCCGACTACAAGAACAGTAGCTCCTTCAGGGATACCGCCTTGGGTGATGGCATCCAGGGTCTCAATACCGGTTGAAATCCGGTTCATTCCCTCACCCCCGAAACTTCCTGCAAATCGCCGGTTAATTGGCGGGCTATTTGCTCACCCAGTAAACGACTCAGGGTAGCTACTACCATCATTTGGAACTCCTGAGTTATTAACCTGGCTCGGTCGGAATCCAGGTTATCAAGGGCCTCCAGTTGGATTTTGTCATCTATAAAAGTGATTAGATCTGCTTCTTGATATTTTTGCTTGGTTTGCCACAATGCATGTTCTACCACCAGGGCCATCACATGAACCCCTAATGCTTCCGTTATATGGGTAAACATTTCATCGGTCAATTTCTGATAAGACATAGATTATTTCCCCCAAACCCCCAAAAAAATACATCTTCTACGTAAAACGTAATGCTATTCCCTTTCTTTGTCAAGGGAAATTATTACAGTTATAGACATGGGTAGACACCGGGAAAATTATTTGGCGATGCCACCACCTTTGTCTGACATATTATACTATTTTACTGGCAGATAATGACAATTTTCACACCCCCTTGGTGTTATACTGATACAAATGTAATCGGTTACTAAATATGTAAAGGATTTTTGCATAATTCAAAAATGCTACAAAATCAGCTCAGTAAACACAGTATGTGGTGGTGCAACGGCTTTTTTACCACACTTAATAGGACGGTATGATGTATTGAAGCAATTATACAAAAATCCTACTTAGAATGGAGGGGAAGGATTTTTGGCACTAGTTCTAGTAGTAGAAGATGAACCGGGGATTCGTTTGGTTCTGGATCTTTCGTTGACTGGTGAAGGTCATAAGGTGGAAACTATGAAAAACGGCCTGTTAGCTCGGGAAAGGCTGGATCAATCTCCGCGCCCGGATATTTTGATAGCGGATTTGAACCTGCCCGGATTAAGTGGAAGTTCCTTAATAGAATACGTTCACACCAATCCTGACTTGAACGATATTCCAGTAATAGTAATGACCGGTGGTATTCCCGATCCAACCCACTTGTCAGCCAACCATTGCAGCGTAATACTGGAGAAACCCTTCGATTTAAACGAACTAAACAGTTACGTTGTCATACTCACCAGCAAACAAAGGGACGGTTCTCTTGTTTGCTAGCTAACAAATTACTGACATACCAGAAAACAAGGGGACGGTTCTTTTGTTTGGTTGTGTACATATTACTAGTACCCTAGCAAACAAAAGAACCGTCCCCTTGTTTTCTGGTTAACTTATTATTGGGATACTAGCAAACAAGAGAACCGTCCAAGACCACTGAAAAAGTCTCCTAAATGTGTCATGCTGAGCGTAAGCGAAGCATCTTGTAACTGTATAAACACCAATAATACGCTATTGTTGATGAGATCCTTCGTCGCCTTCGGCTCCTCAGGATGACAAAACAGGTACTTTTTCAGTGGTCTCGAACCGTCCCTTTGTTTGCTGCGCTGTTATTTTAGAAGGTTCATTATTCTGAGGGCGCGGCTGGTGGCGTTGGTGAGGAGTTCACCTGCTCGGGTGATGGATTCTTCCAGGCTAATGGGGCCGGGGGCCATGCTCATAATGGCGTCTATACCGACTGCATGGATTTCTTCTTCTCCGGAGCCGATTTGCCCTACCAGGGCCAGTACCGGCAGATTATATTTTTTAGCCAGCCGGGCTACGCCTACTGGAACTTTTCCGTACAGACTCTGGGCGTTGATGCTGCCCTCGCCGGTTATGACCAGGTCGGCACCAGCGGCTAACATAGCCTCGAAACCGAGAATATCCAATACCAGTTCAATACCGGAACACAGTTTTCCTCCTACAAAGGCCATCAGGCCTGCTCCCAGACCGCCTGCTGCTCCGGCACCGGGGATGTCATGGACCTTTATTTGCAGATCCCGGGATATGACTTGGGCCATATTTTTCAAGGCTTTATCCAGCAGTGGCAGCATCTCCAGGCTGGCGCCTTTTTGCGGGCCGTATACATAAGCGGCACCATTCAGGCCATAAAGTGGGTTTTCCACGTCACAGGCTACCATCACTTTGGTTTTAGCCAGACGGGGATCCAGCTCTGACAATTCTATTTTGCTGAGGGCCAACAAACCCTGGGCACCGGGGCTTATCTCCTGGCCACTGGAATCCAGCAGTTTTGCTCCCAGGGCTTGGGCCATACCGGCGCCGCCATCGTTGGTAGCGCTGCCCCCTATTCCGATAATCATTCGTTCACATCCCGCATCCAGGGCCGCTAGTATTAACTCTCCCGTCCCACGGGTGGTGGTGAGGAGGGGATTTCGCTGAACCCGGGGCAGTAAGGGCAACCCGGAGGCGGCGGCCATTTCTATTACTGCGGTGCGCTCCAGTATGCCATAGCGGGCCTGAACCGTGTCACCTAGGGGACCGGTTACCAGTACATCTATGAACCGGCCTGAGGCAGCGGTTATGAGGGATTCGGTTAACCCTTCTCCCCCATCTGATAATGGAACCTGAACCACCTGGGCCGTAGGGAATACTTTTTTTATGCCCTGGCTTATACTCTGGGCTGCCTGGTAGGCGGTGAGGCTCTCTTTAAATGAATCCGGAGCTACAATAATTCGCAATGTCTTCACCTTCCTTATTAGGTGTTACTGGTGTTTGCGCCAGTAGCGGCGGAAGAGGGGGGAACCGGAGCC
>CAZKWP010000112.1:0-7046 GCA_964556555.1 uncultured Syntrophomonadaceae bacterium | reverse complement strand
CATTGCCGGGCTTGGCCAAGGCACTGCCGGCAAAGATGGTGGTCAGCAGTGTCAGTGCCACGAATAAAGATATGATTTTCCTCATTTCCCTACCTCCTAAAATTTATATTTACTTAATAATACGCCCGTATCCTCATTTTTTAGGGGGTAGGAGTTGGAAATTTTTTGGGTAATTATTTAGTCAAGGCAGTCCGAGCAAATAATGATCTTAATAATTAAGCGAAATAACTTTTACCGCCACCCGTATTTTCCTCTAAACTCCACAAAACGGACCGCGCCCAGAGATTCCAGTTGGGTCATCCCGGCTGCATCTTTAGTGATTAATAGCAGTTCCTGGCTATCAACCGGTCCGAGCGGCAGAATCATCCGTCCGCCCGCTTTTAACTGTTTGATGAGTTTGTGCGGAATTTTACCGGCTGCGGCCGTAACCATAATCCGGTCGTACGGGGCAAATTCCGGCCAGCCTTCGCTGCCGTCGCCCACTTTAAAATGGATATTCTTATAACCGAACTTAAGCAGTCGGGTCCGGCTTTTTTCCGCTAAATCCTTGATTATTTCGATGGTATATACCTGTTCGGCAAATTGAGCCAATAAGGCGGTCTGGAAACCGGAACCGGTGCCAATCTCGAGCACCCGGCTCGTTGGCTCTAGTTCCAGTTCCTGAGTCATAGTCAGTACCAGGGAAGGCTGCGAGATGGTCTGCCCGTGACCAATGGGTAAGGGCCGGTCACACTCAGCCCAGGCCTGGACTTCTAAATCATCGATGAATTCCCGGCGGTTAAGGGGTTTATAAAAGGCAAGTATCTTTTCCCTTAAGCTCTGGTTAGCTGTCATCTTCGAACACCTCCGCGATTATCCGCCAATCCCTTTTATTGTTTCCGATAAGCTGACCGGCTAGTTCCGAGTTCACCAATAACGGCACTTCTGTATGTTTTTCATCTGTCCTTAAATGATTTAAAGCGGCCCTAAAAATAATTTTAAGCTTATTTTTAAGAAAAAAGACCCGCTGGCTGCCCGGCTAACGATTCCAAAATCCGGTCGCGAACTTTTCCATATTCCGGGTCGATTATTGTACGGTTACGCAGCGCTCGGCTGTAGGGAACTTCTACTTCCAGTTTAATTGCCGTAGGACATGCCGACAATACATAAATTCGGTCGCAAAGGTATAAGGCTTCGTCCACATCATGGGTAATAAACAGAACTGTGGGCTGCAGCTGCTCATAAACCCCGATCAGCCACGCCTGCATCTGTCTTTTCGTGATGGCATCCAAAGAGGCAAACGGCTCATCCAGCAGCCAGATATCACTGGAAAAGAGGTGGGTCCTAAGCAATGCAGCCCGCTGGCGCATCCCGCCGGACAGCTGACTGGGATAATAAGTTTCAAAACCGGCCAAACCGAAAGTGGCCAGGTGCTTACGGGCTTCCGTCCGTGCCGCCTTCTTTGGCATCCCTTTTAAAAGCAGCGGGATGCTTACGTTGTCCAATACGTTTCGGGAAGGTAAAAGCAGGTCCTGCTGCTGCATGTAGCTGACCCGGCCAGTGCAGCCGGTAACGTCTTCTCCGTCAATTAAAACCTGGCCCAAGTCCGGGGGCAAAAGCCCGGATATGATATTAAAAAGTGTGCTCTTGCCGCAGCCGCTGGGTCCTAAGATGCCTGCGAAGGCCTGATTTCCCACCTGCAGATTTATGCCATTTAGGGTTAAAAGTCCTCCCAGGGTTTTGATGATTTGCTTAATACTCAGTTCCGGCAAATCTTTTTACTCCTTTGGTAAAAATTCATTCGTAAAAGCCTGCTCCGAAGCCAGGGGCTTTCCAATTAAGCCCTGCGCGAACATCCAATCAGCGTAATCCTTCCACCGACGCGCGTTCATCTCTCCCCATTGCGGGGCATCGCCTTGGTATTCCTTTGCCAGATACTGCTGACTGGCCTGCACCAACTCGCGATTCAACTCCGGGACGCTGTCCAGTAAAATCTGAGCTGCCTTGGCTGGTTCCTGTATGCAGTACTGGTAGCCTTTAGCCGTAGCTTTTACAAACTTGGCCACAGTCTCTGGGTCGGAATTAATGGTGCTTTCGTTGGCAATCAAAACCGGAGAATAGAAATCCAAGGCCGGATGGTAGTCGCTAAGCCGCAGAAAATTTAAGGGGACACCTTTAAGTTCGGATTCAATTCCAGCCCAGCCCCAAAAGATCCAGGCAAAATCGATGTCATTCTGGATACTGGCAAAGAAATCGGCACTGCCGATGTTGATCATCTCTACTTTTTTAAAGTCTGCTTTCTCCTGACTCATCAAAGCCTTTAGCATAGCCTCTTCCGCCGGGGACCCCCAACCGCCGTATCTTTTGCCTTCAAAGTCCCGGGGACTCTTGATACCTTTGGCTGCCGGGGATGCAAAACCCGAGGTGTTGTGCTGAATTACGGCGGCTATTGCTTTTACGGGCAAGCCGGTGGTGCGGGCAATCGTTACCTCTTCCTGATAACTAAAGGCAAAATCCCCTTGGTTTGCCGCGATCAATTGGGCTGGTCCGGCAGTGCCGGGCTGCAAAATTTCCACATCCAGCCCAAGCTCTTGGTAAAAGCCTAATTTTTGGGCCACATAAACCCCGGTATGGTTCGTATTCGGGGTCCAGTCCAATAAAACGCTGACTTTCTCAAGCTCTGGCTCTTTAGGCTGCCCAGCTGGATTTTGGACATCACCTTGGCTAGAACTGCAGCCGGACGGCAGCAGCAGCAATAAGAGCATCAATCCCAGGGCAACAAACCTTTTTAACCATGATTTTTTTAACATCATTCAGTCCTCCTAGTTCCTGTAAATACTTAATGCTTATAAATGTTTATACGAGATTCTGGCTTTAGGCTATAGGCTGCTACTTTTGCGGCAGCCGGTTCCAGGGGATAACGATTCTTTCCAAAAGACATACCGCGCCAAACAAGACCATGCTTAACAGGGTGATGGCCAGGATTGCGGCAAAGACCCGATCTACCTGGAAAGAATGCTGCGCCAAGGTCATATAGTACCCCAGACCGGTTTTGGCACCCAGCCATTCGCCGATTACGGCGCCCATTACACTGTAAGCAGCCGAGATTTTTAAGCCAGAAAACAAAGCCGGCAACGCCAGAGGCAGTTTGACCATCCGAAAAGCAGCCAGCCGGCTCGCCCGCATCGAGCGAAACAGCTCCAGGTATTCCTTGTCCACGGCAGCCAATCCGTTAAGCAGACTGATGGCGATGGGGAAAAAACAAACTAAAATAACGACGATAATTTTTGGCAGAATCCCATAGCCAAACCAGATGATAAATAAGGGGGCCACGGACACAATCGGTACAGTTTGCGAAATAATAATCAGCGGATAGAGCATTTTTTTAACCAGGTTGATTTCTTCCATTAAAAAAGCAATCGCCAATGCGAGCAAAATGGCTAAACCAAAGCCAATCAAACACTCCTGAATCGTACTCCAGGCGTGTTTTCCCAACCCGGGCATTACCTCCAGGAAAGTGGCGATTATTTGGAGGGGCCCGGGTAAAATCCATTCGGGCACATTTCTCCACTTAACCGCTATTTCCCAGATTAAAAGGGCCATTGCCCCGGATCCCACGGGGATTAAATTGTCAACGATAGGACTTAATTTTTTCCTCAATCGTCACCCCACCTGCCTTGTAGTCGATCTTGACCACTGAGATGACCCGGGTGGCTCCGTTTTTCAAACAAACCTCCTGGGCTTTTTCCACAATACCCAAGAGCACTGGGAGTTCTCCCTCCATCGTGGTTTCCATCGGCCCAACCTCATATTTCACCCCGGATTCCTGAATCAAAGCAATCACCTTATCCACCAGCGGATACACTTCTGCCTCAGCCACATTCGGTACAACCTGCAGACTCAGATTACAGATTACGCTCAACTAAATACCTCCCCATTAATTTAATTGTCTTTGCAAGATCAATTTACTGGATAAACGGCAGTATTAGGTTAACCAAAATAAAAAGCCTTTACCTGAAAGGCAAAAGGCCGTTATTCTCCTATATCTAGAAGTATCAACAATCCCTTCGCTGGCATTACCCAGATCAGGTCAGCGGGTCAGAACTTGCTTCTTTCTCAGCCGTTTAACAGCTCCCCGTTGTAATTATTAAATTTTAGATCAAGATTAAGCTTTAAATGGTTTAAATTTCTTGCGTTCCCTGATTAACTGGGCTTAACTGGTTCCGGTGGCGCCATTAAATTAATCTGCCGGCCGGGCGTAATCGTGGAAATCGCGTGCTTATAAACCATTTGCTGTTTACCATCAAACTCAATAATGACAGTGAAATTATCAAAACCCCTGATAAATCCTTTCAGTTGGAAGCCATTGATTAAGTAGATGGTTACTGGTATGTTGTCTTTTCGAACCTGATTTAATACCAGGTCTTGCAGGTTTAACTGATTCTTCGTCATATTATTCCAACCTCCAACTATGTATAGTGATTCAGCCAGCACAGCCGGACTAGTCCCAATTCTTTGTCTTTAATTTCTTACATATTATAACTTAACTCAGCCGACAATTACCAGATTCTATTTTACCTTTAATTTGATCATCTGGCAAATGGTCTGGCAAATTTTTTCCGCCAATACCTCCTGATTATGCCCGTTCTCTACGTCAAACCAGTTAATTCGCTGGTCTCGCCTAAACCAGGTTAACTGCCGTTTCGCAAAATGACGCGTATTGCGTTTAATTAACTCCGTTGCCCTGGCTAAGCTGTATTCGCCCTTTAAGTAACCGACGATTTCCTTGTAGCCTAAAGCCTGCATGGAATTGCTGGCTGGATCAACTCCCTGCGCCAGCAACTGTTTAACTTCCTCCACCAACCCCGCTTCGAGCATCTGGTCTACCCGTTGTTCAATGCGCCGGTAAAGCTTAGCCCGCTCCAGATTCAAACCAATCCAGACGGTATCGTATTTTGGGGGATGGCTCTGCTCCAAACGGTGGAAATGGGATAAGGGCTGATTTGTCAGCTCATAAACCTCCAATGCTCTAATTACCCGGCGCGTATCCTCTGGGGGTAGCCGCTCCGCTGACTGCGGGTCAACCATGGCCAGCCGCCGGTGCATTTCATTCTTACCTACCCGCTCCAGCTCTTGCCGCAGGTTTTGACGCAGTACCGGGTCGGTTTCAATCTCCTCGAACGCGTAAGGATCAACCACTGAGCGAATATACAAGCCGGTTCCGCCTACCAAAATGGGCAATTGGCCGCGTTGGCTGATTTCCCGAATCGCCTGCGCAGCTGACTCTTGAAACCGGGCCACGCTGAACGGTTCGGCCGGGTCAATCAGGTCGATTAAATGATGCGGCACCAACTGGCGTTCTTCCCAAGTAGCCTTGGCAGTACCAATATCCAGCCCGCGGTAAACTTGGGCCGAATCCCCAGATATTATTTCCCCGTCCAGCTTTTGGGCAACTCGGATGGCCACCGCGCTTTTGCCGGTAGCCGTGGGTCCTACAATCAGCACTAAGGGTTCCAGCATTTTGACTTCACCTAGCTTCCAGAATACCGTAACCAATCCGGCGCGCGCCCAAAATCAGCCGGTCAAAACCGAGTTTCGTTAACTCGGGACTGTCATTACGGACTTTAACCACTACCCGACGCCGGGCTACCCGCACCGCCTGCTGCACGACCGTTTTATCGAGCGATTCCCGGCAGCCCCAGCTGCGAACCAGCTCAATCCCGTTCGAACAGCGAACCGAGCGTGGAAACATGGGATCAAAATAAACCACGTCGAAAGACCGATCTGGCAAATGCGCCAACGCCTCGCGGTGATCCAGATTATAGAGCTCAATCCGGCTGCTGGCTTTGGCCAATAATTCGCCGACCCGGGAGAGCCGCGGCCAGGGATATTCCCTAAGTCCCCACCGAAGCAAGACGGACAACAGCAATGACTTTTCCAGACCGACCACCAACCCGGCATCACCTACCCGCAAACTGGCAATCAGCGCGTCACTGCCCAAGCCAAATGTACAGTCGAGCACCTGCTGTCCCGGGGTAAGCCCCATGGCCGTCAGCATTACGTCTTCCCCGTCTTTAACCAGCACCTCAGCCCGATGTCGGGCCATATTCGGGTGAAAAAAGGCTTTAGGTCCCTCTAACGGGTGTAACGTAACCCGGTAATTCTCAACGACCACCACGCCGGCTGCTCCGTACTCGGCACAAAGCTGCGGCAGTGATCTCTGCTCCCGCCGAACAAACGGACAAGCAATTTCCTGGGCAAACTGCCTGGCGCGTTCGATTTGGACCGCAGTGTCCTGACTGGTGGTGACCACCACCGCATCAGCCGCGCCCTGATTTATTGGCCCGATTTTTATTTCCCGCCTGGCAGCTGACTGCAGTTTCGCCAAAAAGGACAGCGGTTGATTATTGGCTGCCTGATTTTGATTTTCGGCCGGTTTATTCATGAAATATTCTCCGAAACAATTCCTGAAAATTCCTTATATTATAAATCAACTTGATTCCGTTTATCCTTGCTTGACTGCGCTTATTTCCGCTGGAACCGGCGTTCCAGCTCGGCCTGGGACAGATGGATGATTGTCGGCCGGCCGTGAGGACAGGCGTAAGGATTTTCCAGCTCATCCATTTGGTGGATTAAACTCTCCATCTCCGCCTGATTTAAGGAATCCGCCGCTTTTACAGCCTGACTGCAGGCTAAGCGGGCGACTATACCTCGATATAAACGCTGCTGGTCAACCCGGCTCTGATCCGCCAAGTAGTCTAACAGGTCTAAAAACGCCTCTTTACCGCTGCCCTGGATAAACGTCGGTACTCCCCGCAGCAAGAAAGTATTCCCCCCGAAGTGTTCCAGCACAAAGCCCAAGTCTCGGAAGACAATAATATGCTGAGTAAATCTTTCCCGTTCTTCCGGCGTAAGTTCCAGGGTTTCGGGGAAGAGGCTTTCCTGCGCATAGTTTTGCCCATTTTCCAGGTTGTTTAAAATTTTCTCGTAGAGGATCCGTTCATGCACCGCATGCTGGTCGAGAATGTACAGTCCGTTATGTCCCTCGGCCAGGATATAGGTGCCGG
>CAZKWP010000111.1:0-7051 GCA_964556555.1 uncultured Syntrophomonadaceae bacterium | reverse complement strand
ACCGCAGCTAAGACTACTCCGTCAAAGGCCATGACGATTTCCTCCAGCAGTTAAACAGTTGCAGCACACAAGGCACATTCACCACATTCTAGCATTCCCGCTAAAAACCGTCAATCAAACGCCCGACAGTCTATCCGCCCCGCCCCCGCTGCCCATCAGAAACCGCCGCCCATCCTCCTGCCTGGCCCGTTCATGAGCAGCCGCCCGAGTTTCCGAATAAGATTATAAGAAAAGACCTAAAGGAGGGTTATGCATTATGGGGGGCAGTGCCGAAACCTATAGACGGCAGGAGGCCGTGGCTTATGCCGAACAATGGTGGAATGCTTATAATCCGGCTTACCGGCAGTTTGAAAATGACTGCACCAATTTTGTATCGCAGGTGCTGCGGGCTGGGGGAATCCCGCTGAAACGGACCGGCCGGCCGGAAACGGGCTGGTGGTACCAGGGGTACGGCGGGAAACAGGATACTTGGAGCTACAGTTGGACCGTGGCGCACAGTTTGCTGAACTATTTGGCCCAAAACGGGGCGGGACGGCTGGCGGTGCCGGTTAATTCGGCCCGGGAACTGGAACTGGGCGATATCATCTGCTACGACTTTGACGGGGATGGCCGGTGGCAGCACAATACCGTGGTCACGGCTTTTGACGAGCAGGGCGAACCGCTGGTTAATGCCCATTCGATCAACAGCCAGCACCGGGATTGGCGGTATGAAACCTCGCCCGCTTACACCCCGCAGATTCAGTACCGGTTCTTTCATATTACAGGTTGATTACTGGCTGACAGTGTGCTGGGGGTTTGGGACGACGGCTGGCTTTAACATTTAAAAATTTATATATACCGCGCTTCAATCTAATTCAGTAAACCATGGGTTCCTGAGTCGACTCGACTTTATTTTTAAAATCTCTGACTGCTGAGCTGGGTTCCTGGAATAATTAGCCTTGGTACAGAATAGGTTTTCTGGGAAGAAACTATTTGTACAAGGAGGATCCGGCTATGGATACGAAATTTTGGTACCAGATGACCGCGGATAACGCCGTCAAAGAGCTGGGGGTGAATCCGGACAACGGTCTGACGCAGCCCGAGGTTAAGCAGCGGCAGACTAAAAACGGGCCCAACCGCTTACTGGAGGTGCCGGGAAAACCCGCTTGGCAGATGTTTTTGGCGCAGTTCACCGACTTCATGGTGATCGTCCTGTTGGTTGCGGCCGTTATTTCCGGATTTTTGGGCGGGGTGGCGGATACGGTTACGATTATGGCCATCGTCATCCTAAACGCTGTTTTAGGTTTTGTGCAGGAATACCGGGCGGAGAAATCAATTGCCGCTTTAAAGAAACTGTCGGCTCCGGAAGCGAGGGTCATCCGGGAGGGACGGGAGTACCAGATTCCGGCCGAGGAACTGGTAGTTGGGGATCTGGTTGAGTTGGAAGCGGGCAGCCGGGTGCCGGCCGATCTGCGGTTGATAAAAGTGGTTAACCTGGAGATAGAAGAGGCAGCGCTCACCGGGGAATCCGTGCCGGTGCGTAAGCAGGATCAAGGCCTGGCCGGAGAACAGATCGCCTTAGGGGATCAGCGCAACATCGCTTTCATGGGCACATCGGTTACCCGGGGACGCGGCCGCGGCCTGGTCGTTGCCATCGGCATGCAGACCGAGCTGGGCAAGGTGGCCGGGATGATTCAGGAAGTGGAGGAAGAGGAAACCCCCTTGCAGCGCCGGTTGGCCCAAATGGGTAAAGTGCTGGTCATGGGCTGCCTGCTCGTCTGCGCCCTGGTAGTGGCGGTGGGGATCTGGCGGGGGGAACCGCTGTACACCATGTTCCTGACCGGGGTCAGTCTGGCCGTAGCCGCGATTCCGGAAGGTTTGCCGGCGATCGTGACCGTGGTGCTGGCCATCGGGGTGCAGCGGATGATTAAGCGAAAAGCGATCATCCGCAAGCTGCCGGCGGTGGAAACCTTAGGGTGCGCTACGGTCATTTGTTCGGACAAGACTGGCACCCTGACCAAGAATGAAATGACGGTGCGCAAACTCTACGTTGACGGGAAGCTGATTGACGTTTCCGGGGAGGGCTATGCCCCCTACGGCGATTTTCAGCACGAAGCCAAACCGCTGACTACGGCTGAGGCCAAGGGCAGTTTGCCGCAGCTCTTAAAAATTGCGGCCTTGTGCAACAATGCCCGGCTGCAGCCGGCTTCCGCTTCCGGAAGCTCAGCCGGGTCCGGGTTTAAGCTGTTCAACCGGGCGGCGCGCCACGATAACTGGCTGGTCATCGGGGACCCGACCGAAGGGGCTTTAGCTGCTTTAGCGGCCAAGGACGGTCTCTGGCAAGCGAAACTCGAAAAAAGTGAACCAAGAATCCAGGAAAATCCTTTTGAGTCCGAGCGCAAACGGATGAGCGTCGTCTGCCGCAGCAGCAGCGGACAGCGGCACAGTTACGTCAAGGGCGCCCCGGACGTTATTTTGGATAACTGTTCCCGGATCTTAAGTCAGGGCCGCATCCGGCCGCTGAATGAGGTGGAAAGAAAGCAGATTGCCAAATTAAACAGCCGTTTGGCCGGGGAGGCCCTGCGGGTTTTAGCCTTGGCTTACCGGCCGCTTAGCCCCGGGGAGCCAACGAGCCCCGAAGTGGCAGAGCGGGATCTGGTCTTTGTCGGACTGGCCGGCATGATTGATCCCCCGCGTCCGGCTGCGATCCGGGCTGCTGCTGAAGCGCACGGAGCCGGGATTCGCTCGGTAATGATCACCGGGGACCACCCGGCCACCGCCCTGGCCATTGCCCGGGAAATGGGCCTGGCTAAGGAGGAGAGCCAAGTCCTGACCGGCCTGGAATTAGACGCGCTTTCCGATAAACAGCTGGCCGAGCGGATCGAGTCGATTACCGTTTTTGCCCGGGTTGCGCCGATCCATAAGTTGCGGATCGTCAAAGCCTTAAAGCAGCAGGGCCATATCGTGGCCATGACCGGGGACGGGGTCAACGATGCCCCGGCGGTAAAGGAAGCGGATATTGGGATCGCCATGGGCAAGACCGGCACCGATGTGACCAAGGAGGCGTCAGCCATGGTGCTGGCGGACGATAACTTTGCCACCATCGTTTCGGCGATCGAGGAAGGCCGCTCCATCTACGACAACATCCGTAAATTCATCCGTTATCTGCTGGGCTGCAACGTGGGCGAGGTCTTGACCATGTTTTTGGCTCCGCTGCTGGCTTTGCCGCTGCCTTTGCTGCCGATCCAGATTTTATGGATCAACCTGGTTACCGATGGGCTGCCGGCCTTGGCCCTGGGCGTGGAAAAAGCCGGTCCCGGGATAATGGAACGATCGCCCCGGCACCCGCAGGAAAGCGTTTTTGCCCGGGGTCTGGGGAAGGAAATCATCCGGCGGGGAATCGAAATCGGTCTGGCGACCTTGTTGGTCTTTGTCTTTACCCTGTATTTCTGGGGGGACGGCAGCAACGATTCGTTAAGGCTGGCCCAGACTTGCGCTTTTTCTACGTTAGTATTTCTGCAGCTCTTTTACGTGATGGAGTGTCGCTCCGAAACGCATTCCGCGTTTCAGATCGGTTTCTTTGGCAATCCGCTGCTCATCCTGGCGGTGCTGATTTCCACCGTGATGCAGCTCAGTGTCATCTATCTGCCGGCCTTAAGCGGCGTGTTTAAAACGGTTCCCCTGCAGGCAGAACACTGGATTCTAATCCTGCTGGTGGCGGGAGGACGGCAAATTTACGCTTTTCTGAAATTCGTGCTGATTGGAATGTTTGGCCGCAAATTAATGTACTGGAAAGTAAAAAGCTTATTATCAAAATAAAAGGCGCAATTTTGCATTATTTCGTAGTATACTTAAGATACTATAAAAGGGATAGTTTGCCGGATCTACTATTTTGAGGGGGAACAACTGGTTGTTAAAGAGTATGACAGGTTTCGGCCGGGGAGAGGCCGTTGTGGGCGGTAAACGCGCAACCGTCGAGATTAAATCGGTTAATCATCGGTATAGCGAGGTGGCGGTGCGCTTGCCCCGGGCCTACTCGGGTCTGGAAGAAAAAATTCGGCGCCGGGTGCTCACTCAAGCGGCCCGGGGCCGCTTTGACGTTTCCATCAACGTGGTGCATGAAGGGGAAAAATCCACACTGGTAAAGGTTGACAAGGAATTAGCCATCGCTTATCATAAATCATTAAGAGAATTAGGCGAACTTCTGCAAATTTCGCCACAAATCACCGCAGAACAGCTTTCCCGGCTTTCCGGGGTTTTTACCCTGCAGGAACCGGAAGAGGATCTCGACGAGTTCTGGGAGGGATTGGAAACGGCGATTGCCGCGGCCATGGCAGAATTAACCGGGATGCGGGAAGCGGAGGGAATTCGTTTAGAAGAGGATATTCTCCGGCGAATCGCTTTGATTGAGCGGTTTATCGGGGTAATTATGGCCCAGGAGCCCCGGGTCGTTGAGGCGTACCGGGAAAGGTTGGGTACCCGGATTAAGGAACTGGCCGGCGATAACTTAGTGGACGAAGGCCGGCTGGCGGTCGAGGTGGCCATCTTCGCCGAACGATGCAACATAACCGAAGAACTAGTGCGGCTGACCAGCCATTTGGAGCAGCTGCACCGCTTGTTGCTCTCGGCTGAACCGTCGGGACGAAAACTGGATTTTTTGCTGCAGGAATTAAACCGCGAAACCAACACGATTGGTTCCAAGGCCAATGACGCGGAAATTTCCCATACGGTAGTAGAAATTAAAAGCGAATTAGAAAAGATCCGGGAACAGATTCAAAATATTGAGTAGGCTGGAGGAGGTGAATCCTGGTACAAGCGTGACCAGGAATTATGGTGGATATAAAACTGATCAACATCGGATTTGGGAATATCGTGTCCGCCAATCGGATCATCGCGATCGTCAGTCCAGAATCAGCCCCGATTAAACGGATCATCCAAGAGGCGAGGGAACGCGGGATGCTGGTGGACGCCACCTACGGCCGACGGACTCGGGCGGTCATTGTCGCGGATAGTGACCACGTAATCTTATCCGCGGTTCAGCCGGAGACGGTGGCCAACCGCTTAACGGTGAAAGAAGCAGCCCAGGCAGCCGATGATGCGGAGTAGCCGACGGACAACCGGCAAATCTTTAAGCATCCTGCGGGTTCACGGGTTGGGCTTATATTCGGCTTGATGCTTTAGCTTCAATCGATGCTTTAACTTAAATAGGCTGCTTTAATTTAGTTAAGAAGGGAAGTCTAATGATCCGGGAAGGTATACTCATGGTCGTTTCCGGTCCTTCCGGCGTGGGCAAAGGCACGTTATGTGCGGCGTTGCGCCAGGAGATACCGGATTTGGTTTATTCAATATCGGCAACCAGCCGTATGCCCCGGCCGGGAGAGGTCCATGGGGTTAATTATTATTTCTGGAGCCATTCCGAGTTTAAGGAACGCCTGGCCCAGGATGATTTTTTAGAATGGGCGCAGGTTTACGGCAATCTTTATGGAACACCTAAAACCCCGGTGCTGGAAGCGCTTAAACTGGGGAAGGATATCATCCTGGAAATTGATTTTGAAGGAGCGCGCCAGATCAAGGAAAAGTATCCCGAGGGGGTATTCGTCTTTATCACCCCGCCCTCGATGGAAGAACTAGCCCGGCGGCTGGAGAAGCGGGGGACCGACTCGGAAGTGGTAAGGCAGCAGCGTTTGGACCAGGCCCGGGACGAGTTGGGGAAAATTTCTGGTTACGATTATTTAGTGCCCAACGATGACCTGGCAACCGCGGCGTCTCTGCTGAAATCGATTTTACTGGCTGAACGGTGCCGGATCAGCCGTCTTACGCGTTATTATTAGTCGCCAGAAGGGGGATCACAATTGGAAAACAAGCAGCCGCTGAATATTACCGAGTTAACCAGAAAATTTGGGGGGAGCAAGTATTCTTTGGTAACAGCTGTGGCGAAGCGGGCCCGGCAGTTAACCGAAGGCAGTTCGCCGAGAGTGGAGCCGACTTCGAATAAACCAGTAGTAGTTGCGCTCCATGAAATAGCCGCCGGAGAGATAGCCTGGGAAGGGACTTCCGGGGGAATCAAGTAGCCGAAAACCGGGAGAGTTAGAAAAGGGGGGCTGCGCGAGCAGTGCCCTTCCTGTATGTAAAAAGATTTTTATTTTTGTGAGGGGGATTAGTGTGCTGCGGGGAAAAAAGATCGTCATAGGGGTTTGCGGCGGGATTGCGGCCTATAAAATGGCGGAGGTAGTCAGTCGTCTGAAAAAAGCGCACGCTGAGGTGCACGTAATCATGACCCGAAATGCGACGGAGTTTATCACCCCTTTAACCTTGGGGACCTTATCCCAAAATCCGGCAGCGACCGAGATGTTTTGGCAGGAAGGGGACCCGCATATTCAGCATATTGAGTTGGCGCAGCAGTCGGATGTCCTGCTGATTGCCCCGGCAACGGCCAATATGGTGGGCAAGATCGCCAGCGGAATAGCCGACGACTTGCTCTCGACCACGGTCATGGCGGCCACGGTCCCGGTCATGCTCGTTCCCTCCATGAATGTGCATATGTACGAGAACCCGATTATGCAGGAAAACTTAGCCAAGCTGCGTAATCTGGGATACCGGATTATTGAGCCGGCCAGCGGGGTCCAGGCTTGCGGCGATGTCGGCAAAGGCCGGCTGCCGGAGCCAGCCAGCATTGTCCAGGAACTGGTCGATTTTTTTAACCAGAAGCAGGATCTGGCGGGCCGTACGATTATGGTTACGGCCGGGGCGACCCGGGAACCTTTGGACCCGGTGCGCTTTTTAACCAACCGCAGCACCGGGAAGATGGGATACGCTGTTGCTGAGGCGGCCCGGGAGCGGGGAGCGCGGGTGATTTTGATTTCCGCGCCGACTAATTTAACTCCGCCCAGCGGGGTGGAACTCATAGACGTAAATACGGCAGAGGAAATGTACGCGGCAGCCCTGGAGCATTTTGCTCAGTGCGATGCGGTAGTCAAGACCGCGGCCGTCGCCGACTACCGGCCGAAAGCCCGGGCAGAGCAGAAGATCAAAAAAGAAGATGGACCGCTGGTTTTAAATCTGGAAAGAAACC
>CAZKWP010000110.1:4239-7120 GCA_964556555.1 uncultured Syntrophomonadaceae bacterium | reverse complement strand
GAATGGTCCGGAAAGCATGTCCGTAGACCACGCGGTTTTCTGAAAGGCCCCTGGCAAGATGACACCCATTTTTACTCCAAAGGCTACTACTCCCAGATAATCCGGTAAGTTCCCCAAAATTCTTTCACCCTCCTACATCTTAGCATACATCTCCAGACGGAATGGGAATCATAGAATAACCCTATAGAAATATACCCTATAGGGTTCACGATTACAACCACAAAAAATTAGACGAGCGAAAATAATACAAAATACAATTCTTTAAGCTTATATTAACCTACTATTTGAAAATTATTATTCTGCGTTTCTCAACGCCCTATTTTAAACCGCCACCCGTTGTTTTTCCTCCCTCAGCTGCTCTCGGACAAAATCGGCCCCTTTCTCCAGCGCTTTCCTATTTATGTCTAAAAGCTGTTGTTTGGAGGAAGAGAGAACTTTTTGCAAACATTCAATTAAAGAATCCCGCTTAATGACGTTGGTTAATTCCAGCAGCGCACCGAGCAGTACCATATTGGCTACCTTAATATTCCCCAGGCTATTGGCAATTTCATTGGCGGGTATGGCATACGAGCAAATATCTCCCCGTTGGATTGGCCGGTCAATCATTGATGAGTCGGCTAACAAAAACCCACCCGGCCGAACCCGGTTTTCGAATTTGTCTAAGGATGGCCGGTTCATCACAATGGCTGCATCTGGGGACTCAAATATAGGCGAATCAATCTCTTCATCGCCAATCGTTATCAGACAATTGGCAGTTCCTCCCCGCATTTCCGGTCCATACGAGGGTACCCAAGAGACTTCTTTTTCCTCGAGCATACCGGAATATGCTAAGAATTGACCCATGGTAAGTACTCCCTGCCCTCCAAAACCAGCCAGTAAAATCGTATTTACTTTATTTCCTTTTGTTTTATTGGCCACCATAGTTCCTCCTTTCTGATGCTAAAGGATTTCTATAATACTCAGCTATCCATATAATTCAACTTAAAAAAATTAAATTATATTTTAGAAGCTTCTTTGCTTTAAACATTTTTTAATTAGCTGCTTCTTGGGATTCAGATACCTTAATCTCCCCTAAAGGATAATAGGGAATCATATTTTTCGCCAACCAATCGGTAGCTTCTACTGGACTTAAGCCCCAGTTGGTAGGGCAAGTTGACAAAATCTCGACCAGAGAAAATCCTTTTCCCGCCAGCTGCGTATCAAAAGCGCGGCGAATGGCCCGTTTGGTCTTCATTACGTTAGCGGCATTATGCACGGAAACTCGGGCAATATAAGCTGCGCCATCCAAGGTCGCTAACATTTCAGCTACCCGAATCGGCGAACCTTGGACTTCCTTTTTCCGGCCTGAAGGCGAAGTTGTGGTGACCTGGCCTAAAAGGCTGGTCGGCGCCATCTGGCCGCCCGTCATGCCGTAAATAGCGTTATTCACAAAGATGGTAGTAATCTTTTCTCCCCGTGCTGCCGCGTGGACAATTTCAGTCATGCCAATGGAGGCCAAATCCCCATCCCCCTGGTAAGTAAAGACAACTAAATCAGGCAGGCAGCGCTTGATCCCAGTCGCTACCGCGGGTGACCGTCCATGAGCCGCTTGCTGCATATCCACATCCAAATATTCATTGGCTACTACGGCGCACCCAACCGGACACGTTCCCACTGTTTTATCCCGGATCCCCATTTCATCAATTACCTCGGCTACCAGACGATGGATTATTCCATGGCCGCAGCCGGGACAATAATGCATGGGTTTGGCAGTCATCGCTTGAGGCCGCTTAAATACCGTTAACATACCATACTTCCTCCCTGTGCCTAAACTAAAGGCTAAACTAATTCCCCGTCAACCCGGATTAGCCTATTTTATTAGTTAAGATTAGTTTAAGATAAACCAGCTGTTTTTCGGATGGCTTCGTATATCTCCGTGGGACTTGGGACAATGGTTACTTTACTGAACAAGTCCACTGGCAACTGATTGCCGGTAGCCAAACGCACATCGTCAATCATCTGACCCAAGTTCATTTCCACCACTAAAACCGCGCGGGCATTGGCGGTAGCGGCTGCCAAGGCTTCCGAGGGAAAGGGCCACAAACTAATCGGCCGCAGCATCCCAACTTTTATCCCCGCCTCACGGGCCAGACGGACAGCCTTGCGGCACACCCGGGCCACGATCCCGAATGCGACTAAGACGATTTCGGCATCCTCTATCATAAAGGTATCGTAACGCTTTTGTTCCGCCGCGATCTTTTTCCATTTTGCGGCTAAACGCTCATTATGCTTTTCTAAATCTTCCATACCCATATACAGGGTAAAAATCTCGTTATGGTTTCGCCCGCGGGCCCCATTCGTAGCCCATGGTTTTTCATAAGTTGGTGCCGGCTTTTCAGGTAAAAGTACGGGCTCCATCATCTGGCCCATCATCCCGTCACCTAAAATTAAAACCGGGTTTCGGTACTGATCTGCCAGGGCAAAGGCTTCCCAAGTCAAGTCAACCAGCTCCTGCACCGATGAAGGGGCCAGAACCAGTAACCGGTAATCTCCGTGTCCACCGCCCCGGGTGGCCTGATAGTAATCGGCCTGACTTGGCTGAATTCCGCCAATGCCGGGGCCCCCGCGCATCATGTTTACAATCACTGCCGGTAATTCCGCCCCGGTCAACATGGAGATGCCCTCTTGTTTCAGACTAATTCCCGGGCTGGAGGAAGAAGTCATGACTCTGACTCCGGCCCCTGCCGCGCCATAGACCATACTGATAGCGGCCAATTCGCTTTCCGCCTGCACGAATGCCCCCCCGGCCTCCGGTAATTTACGGGACATATACTCAGGCAATTCACTTTGGGGTGTAATCGGATAACCGAAATAACCTTTACACCCCGCTCTGATTGCCGCT
>CAZKWP010000110.1:3164-4229 GCA_964556555.1 uncultured Syntrophomonadaceae bacterium | reverse complement strand
ATCACTTAATCCAAGCACAGAATGACGATTTTCAGCCATAAATATTCCTCTCCCTTCTTTCTATCCTTACGAATGAATTGCTTTTCCGTCCACAGCAAGTGCCGCTTCCCCGATGGCTTCATTACCCTTCATTAAAACCTTGCGCCTCAAATTCCTCGCCCTCCATTTTCTCCCCTAGCGACTTAAATCCTAAAACTTAATCTTAAGATTATTAAGCCTTGCTTAACTATAACTACGTTTTTATAAACAGTTATTTCCTATAAGCAGTTATTTCTTATACACGCTTGTCTCTTGCCTTGTCCCCCAAGACAGTTTGAACCGAACTAAGGTCAGGCAGTTTCTTTATATATTTCAATCACCATATCCGGACACATCCGGGCACACAGAGCGCAACCGGTGCAACTTTCCGCATCTTCTAAAACTACCGGAAAAAACCCCATAGCATTGAGCCGAGTGGAAACTGACAATAGTTTTTTAGGGCAGGCGGCTTGACACAAACCGCAACCTTTGCACTGCTCTTCATGTACCAGCATTTGAATCATTTTGACCCCCCCTTAGTCTTTATAAAAAATAAAAACCTTTCATCCCACAGGGACGAAAGGTAATCTTCCGCGGTACCACCCCAGTTGTTACCCAAAAATGGGCAACCCCTTAGCATGTGACTATCATCACACCGCATTCTAACGGTCGCACACCGGCCGCACCTACTAGGACTTCGCCGTTCAGTTGGCAACTCCGGGAGGATATCACACATTACCAGGATACTGGGATCTCATCCTCCCCAGCTCTCTGCAACCCTTGCTGTAATCTGTAACTAGTTCCCATCACAGTTATTCGTATTAAGTATTCAAGATTTATAAATAATCTTAACGGATAAAAACTTTTTTGTCAACAAAATCCTGACTGACCTGAACATGTAGGATTTGTCTCAAACCTATTCGTTATTCGTTATTTTTCGGTATGTTTCAGGTGGGAATTAATTCTAGCCTTCCCACGGAAGGCCGCGCTTTCGGGCTCAATTCTTTTTCAGGATGCGGCCTTGGGCGATTAAATGCCGGACTATAA
>CAZKWP010000110.1:0-3154 GCA_964556555.1 uncultured Syntrophomonadaceae bacterium | reverse complement strand
AGGTTTTATGCTGCTGAATCAAGCCTTTAGCCCTTAAGTTTTTAAAGGCTTCCACATCATCCACACTATCTAAAATTGCCTGATAGACTGGCCCAGCTTTCTCCTCCAAAAATTGCTGCCTAAATTCTTCTGCTTTAAGGGTTAAAGACTGGTCAGCCTTTAAATAACCCTGGTCCTGCAAAGACTGGATTTCTTCGGCACTTTGTCCCGGAACCTGATTTAAGCTCAAAAACAGCTCTTCTGTTTCAGCCATTTAAACACCCCGTTTATAACTATCGTCTAAACCCCCGGTTTAAAATAATCGTCCCCAGTTTCCGCAATCCTGCTTACCAAGGCTTCGATACAGCCTCGGATGTTTTTCTCAGAATAGAGAGTCAGGTCATCCTGATACTGCTCCTGAAAAATCTTCTCCACCAGCACTCCAAATTCCTCGCCGCATCTTAGAGATTCAAATATTTTTCTCCCCATTTGAAGCGCTGCCTGTTCAACCATCTCTAAGTGCTGGGCAGCTGCTTGCTCGCCCAGCACCATCGGATTATGGGCGGGTATAATAATCTGTGGAGCCAGCTGCTTTAACCGCTGCAGTGAATCTAAGTAAGTTTGAAAACCGGAGAAAAAGCAAGGGAAATTCCGGCTGGGTGAGGCCAAGAACCCTCCGGCGTCCGAAATAAACAAGGCTTGGTTTGAAGGCCAAAAAACGCTGAGGCTGCAGGGACTGTGCCCTGGGGTTTCGAGAATTTTGAGCTGACAATCCCGCCCCAAATCCAGTTCATCTCCCTGTTTCACCGTTACGTGGACCGGGATACTCGTTTCTGTCCGCTGGCTGGCCGGTGCTGAAATTTCTCCCCTTGCCAGCAAGGCGGAAGTTAAAACTTGGTCTTCCATATAAAAACTGCGTACCGCTTTTTCTTTGCTTAATACTTTTTGGGCCGTGGCGGAGCCTACCACCTTGGCTTCGGGAAAAGCTTCCAGTAAATAAGGGATCCCGGTGACGTGGTCCGGATGCGCGTGCATGACTAACAGGTACTCTACCCGGCACGGGTCTAAGCCTAAGTCCTGAAATTGTTGAATGGCCAAAACTGCCGAACAACTAATCCCGGTTTCGATTAAGGCGTATCGGTCCCCTTTGATCAGAAAACTGGGAAAATGCTGCGTGCCCAGTACGATAAGCGAATCATGAGTCCTATTTCCATCTTTTAGGTACAATAGCCCTCCCCCCCTATAAAACAAATAATTATATTATAAACTTAGTTAAAAATCCAGCTGCCAACCCTATACCAACCCTAAAGAAAAAAGACTCCGGTATCCGAGGGTCTTTTTTATCGCTTTATTTAACCTCCTCCGCAAAACGCCAGACCGATTCATTTCCAAATTCCTCCGCAATCATATCAATAACTACATTGTAGGCATTGGCCTCCGCCATATAGTAAGCCCGTTCAATACCGTCCAGTCCGATTTCCCGGGCTTGACGCAACGAATCTTTACGCCGTTTGGCTATTTTTTTAACGATCCGTTCGATTTGGGTGATGTTGTTTTCCGAGCTTGAACTTAACATTCCCCACCTCTTCCTTCTTTCAGGACCAGCCGCAGGTTAAAAAGTAACCTTCTCTTTCCCCAATAATCGCAGCCGGATCTGACAGGTCCCTTCCTTATTGAGTAGCCGAACCCCTAATACTTTAGGGCAGATGACCCCACATAAGGTTATTACCGAGCCAAACTCCTCCTGGCCGGTTTCTTGGCTATAAATTCCCCGCAACAGCGGAACTAGCGGACACTCTGCATTGTCCTCAATGATTACTTCGAAACCAGGCCTTTCTTTCTCAGGTAAGGTCCCCTCACTCAAAACCCACAAGGCTTCCAACTTTTTTAAATCATACTCTCTGAACCATAACCGTTCTTCTTCCGTACACAGTTGATTGTTCCAAGGACTACGGGGATCTTTAACCTTGCGTTCGCATTCGTTTTTCCATCTGAGGTATTGGGCGGCAGCCTGACTGGGCGTAATATGGCGCTTATGAATAACCCGCAGAGCCTCTTCCCGGCTCATCAATACGACCAGCCCCCTTTTAGATTATTCATGGTATCTCCGTTATCTAGGCTAACGCCCATACTATATGATATTAGCTAAAAAATTTTTATTTCCTCCCTCAAACTTATAGATTATTCGCTTTTTTTATACAATTATGAATACATGTCAGGGGTTATTGGTTCTCTTAAACTTTATAAAGCAATGCAGCAAAAAAGCAGCTGTCTTTAAAATACAACTGCTTTTTTGCTGCATTGCTCATTTTAAGCCGAGTAAACTGCCATTACCCTTATTAATCCAAACTTCATAACTCTAAAATTAATTCCGTTTGTCCCCTGAGGGGACAAATCGAAAACCGAAGAATCAATAAAGGGAAAATTTTGCTGATACCTTAACCGAAAGGCTTAACCGCAAGCTTCACAGAGGATCTTTTTATCAGACCTTTCCGTTCTCCTTACCGGTAATCCCGGCGGAAACAATAAACTGCAGCGCAACTTCCGTTTTCATATCCAGAATCTCCACGCGATCCCGCGGCACCAAAAAGGTAAAGCCGGCCCACTGCATGCTCTGCAAAACATAAACCGCCACGTAATCCTTCAGATTAAACATTTCCGCATCTTCGGCCGTAATAAACCCTAAAATCTTAATATCCGCATCCCCGGGAAGGCTAAGCATTACTACCTGTCCGAAATAATTCTTATTACCCAGCAAAGCGTGTGTCGTATCCTTGATAATAGAATAGATCAGCTTGACCAGGGGCATGTTCCCCATAATCCGGTCTAGAAAATCAATTATCCGGCGGCTGAAAAATAAATTACTCATAATGCCGATCAAGGTAATAAAGACTAAGGTGGTCAAAAGACCAAGTCCGGGAATATCAATACCTATGGCAATAAAATACTTGCCAATAATGCCGTCAATTACATTAAAAATTCCGACCACCACGTAAAGGGTCAAGGCAATCGGTAAAAAAGTCAATATTCCCTGGATAAAATACGCCATCAATCGTTTTAGCATAACCCGCCTCCCTGGGTTGGCTTTATTGCCATCCCGCTCACCAAACCACTGCAAAGACCGGTTAAAAGTTTAACCGGTCTTATCGCTTTAAATAAGTATACGGTTAATCAT
>CAZKWP010000109.1:0-7211 GCA_964556555.1 uncultured Syntrophomonadaceae bacterium | reverse complement strand
GCAGCCTCTGCTTTGCCCCGCATGTTGGTTACGGTGCCCCCGGTAGCGCCAGGCACAGACACGGCCCGTAAACCGGCACAGAGTCCCAGACCTTTGATGAGGTCCACGGCGCAAACGACCGACCCTTTTAAACCGTAGCGGTCTTTAAAAGCCGGCAGCGCGGGTTTTTTCCCTTGACCCCAGAGCCAAATCGAATTGGCTGGCCCATGTCCCTGCTGAATCCGCGCTTGGTTAACCGGATGATTGGTCAAAATGCGGCTGCTCTTTTGCATCATCTCGAATAAGGTTTCGCTCTGAATGCCTTTAGGCAGGTACTCCGCAATGGGCCGGCCCGAAATGTCGTGCGGGGGAGTAAGGTCAAAATCGGAAGGTCCGTCTTTCCAGATCAAGGCGTGCCGGTAGCTGATGCCGGGATAAAAAACAAACCGGTCCGTGCCCAACTGCTGATTGACCGCTTCAATCAAAACCGCGGCCTCCGCGGTGCTGATCTCATCCGAACTGTAATCAAGCATGGTCTTCTCCGCATAAGCAGCTTCGTCAGAAAGGGTAACCAGGTTGCAGCGAAAAGCAATATCTGTTGGTTCCATATTAACGCCCAAACTTACGGCTTCCAGCGGCGAACGTCCCGTATAATACTGGTGCGGGTCATAGCCGAGCACCGCCAGGTTGGCTGTATCACTGCCGGGATGCATGCCTGGAGGCACGGTCCGGGCCAGCCCCAGCTGGCTCATCCGCGCCAGACGGTCGAGATTGGGAGTATTGGCATACTGCAGGGGAGTTTGATTCCCTAATTCCGCCAGCTTATAATCAGCCATTCCATCGCCGAGAATTACGATGTATTTCATAAAACCTACTCCTCTTGAATCAGATTAGTTTTGCTTAATTAGATTAGTTTTTACTTTTTAAATCTAGTTATTATTTGACGTTTTTCGATAATTTCCTGCTCTTCTTGCAGATTTTATCCAGGATTATCTAAGATTATATCTAATTGATCTTGGTTTATCTGGGATTTATTTTTATGGTGCTTAAAAATCAGATTAGGCAGCCCCGGGCCTACGGTTTAGGCTTTAAACTTTGGCTTAGGCGTTGACTTATGCGCTCGCTTAAGGTTTTGCCCAAACTCTTTTTGTCAGTAGGCCGGCTTTTTCGGGGTTCTTTCGGTTTATCCCGGTCGAGCTTCTCCTGCTTTTCCCGAAGCAATTCCGCTAGCTCCTGCTGACCTAAATCATCCCGGCCGGCCAGCGCTTCCCGGTGATGCTGCAGCTCGTGCAGCACGGTATCCAGGATTTCCGCTTCCCAGGCTCCCCAGGGTTCGCCCCCCAGGAGCGCGACAAAGGAACCGTAATAAAATACGATGAAACTGCCTAAATAATAATCCTCTACGTATTCGCCCAGGATGTAGTATTCCCCTTCGCGTTTCCTCCCCTTTTGGACGTTAAAGCCGCCCGGTAAATCCCGGCAAAACCGGGGCGGGATGCGCTGCACCACGCGTTCCAGCATTTCCGTGAACTGATCAAATGAAGGTTTGGCCATGTTTACCCCGCATTTCTTTCCGGATTATAATCCTTAGTCTAACTCATTATTGGTTTTCCGGCCAGATTAGATAATTTTAAGCCAAAATAAAGAAACCCGGATGGCTCCGAGTTTCTGAAGCGCGCTTTTTTAATTCCCTTGGTCTAGGCCCAGCAAAATTAAGAAGGCATAATTTAGATAATAATACAGATTAAGCCGCCGCTCCCTTCGTTGACAATGCGCTGAACAGTATCGGTCAGTTTTATTTGGGCATTATCCGGCATCCGGTGCAGCTTGCTTTGGATGCCCTCCCGCACCAGATCAAACAGGGTCTTGCCAAAGATATTGGTCTGCCAGATTTTCATCGGGTCATCCTTAAAGTCATCCAACAGGTACTTCACCATGTCTTCGCACTGTTTCTCCGTGCCGATGATCGGTGTAACCTCGGTCGCAATATCTGCCCGGATAATATGCAGCGAAGGCGCTTTGGCTTTTAGCCGGACCCCGTACCGCCCTCCTTGTTTGATTAATTCCGGGTCCTCAAGCTGCATTTCCTCTAACTGGGGGGCCACAATCCCGTAGCCGGTTTCCCGAACCTCCCGCAAGGCCTGGGAAACCTTGTCGTATTCTTTTTTGGCCACACTTAGATCTTTCACCAGCCGGAACAGATCGTGATCCCCTTCTAAGCGGAAACCGCTGACCTCCTCCATCACCTGGAAGAAAAGATCCTCCTGTTCCAGTACGTCGATGCTGGCCACGCCGGTACCGAGATTCATTTCGGATAAACCCACATCCAAGATAATCTCTTTTGCGGCCATCCGTTCAATGGCGCCGTCAATATCCCGGATGCGCTGCACCTCATCCAAAGACTCCCGCACCGCATCTTCGAACTGTACCCGCAGCCAGTGCTGCCCTTCTAATTCTTCAATCCACCGCGGCAGGTTAATGTTCACTTCCCGCACCGGGAATTCGTAGAGGACTTCCTCCATTACCCGCATTACGTCCTCGTGGGTAAGATTGAGGCAGTTCAAAGGCAAAACCGGCACATCATACTTGGCTTCCAGTTCATGTACTAATTCGGCCGTTTCCCGGGCTAAAGGCTGGACCGAATTTAACAGGACGATAAAAGGTTTGCTCAACTCCTTCAGCTCGCGGATGACTCTTTCTTCAGCGTCCAGGTAATTCTCCCGCTCCAGGTCGGTAATGGTGCCGTCGGTGGTTACGACGATGCCTACCGTGGAATGGTCAGTGATTACTTTGCGCGTGCCGTATTCGGCTGCTTCCTGAAAAGGGGTAGCCTCTTCAAACCAAGGAGTCATGACCATCCGCGGGCCTTCGTCCTCTTCATAGCCCAGCGCTCCCGGCACGCTGTACCCGACACAGTCCACCATGCGAATCCTGGCTTTAAGACCCTCTTTAACCGTAATCTCCACGGCTTCAGCCGGGACAAACTTGGGTTCCGCGGTCATGATGGTCCGGCCGGCCGCTCCCTGCGGCAGTTCATCCCGGGCCCGTTCCTGATCACCCGCCTGATCAATGTTGGGGATTACCATGAGCTCCATAAACTTACGAATAAAGGTAGATTTACCGGTACGAACCGGTCCAACTACACCTAGATAGATATCGCCCCCGGTTCGTTCAGCAATATCTTGAAAGATGTCCACTCTTTCCACTAGTTCTTCCCTCCTTTTAGAAAGGTAAATTACCATGCATTAACAATAACAATATATTTTTGAAAGCTCGCGTTTATGCCTAAAAAAAGAAAAAGAGGGAATACTATTCCCCTCATCCCGATAAACCAGCCGCTGTATTTTGTCATACAGACTTTTCCAGCAATACCAACATTTTTTAGCCATGGGCTTCAAAATTTTATTGATGAATCAATTAAAAAAGCCAAAAAATTTTTTGGCCGGGTAAAAATTTTATTTTGCAGCGCAGTTAATTGCTGGCTAATTTTATTCCCGGCCGTTCCAGCCCGCCTGGACCACTTCCTCGATCTCATTTTTCCGTTGCCGCAGCATCAAATTGTTAACGGCGGCTTGCGGGGACAGTCCTTCAAAAAGCACCCGAAAGATTTGCTGGGTAATCGGCATCTCGACCTGCAGTTTGGCTGCCAGATGGTAGGCGGCTTTAGCGGTTTCCACCCCTTCCACCACCATGCCGATTGACGACAGGACCTCGGGTAACGAATACCCCTGCCCCAGCAGAATCCCGGCGCGCCGGTTCCGGCTGTGCATACTGCTGCAGGTTACGATCAAATCTCCCACGCCGGACAGACCGGAAAAGGTTAAAGGCTGCGCGCCCATCGTAATCCCCAGCCGTTTAATTTCGGTTAAGCCGCGGGTCATTAAAGCGGCCCGGGTATTATCCCCGTAACCCATACCGTCACTGATGCCGGTACTCAAGGCAATTACGTTTTTTAAGGATCCCCCCAATTCTACGCCGATTACATCCGGATTTATGTAAACCCGAAACCGGGGATGCATAAACAGATCCTGCACCCGTTCGGCCAGTTCCTGCGACTCCGCTGCCGCCACTACGGCGGTCGGCAGGTCTTGCGCCACTTCCTCGGCATGACTCGGTCCGGACAAAACCGCTACCCGCTTCTTAAAATCGGGCGGCAGTTCCTCTTTGATCACTTCCGACAATCGGCTTAAACTGGTAGTTTCAATCCCTTTGGCCGTATTGATGATTATGGCTGAAACGCTTAGTCCGGCTAACTGGGAGCGATACTGCCGGATCACTCCGCGCACCGCCTGAGCTGGCACTGAAAGCACTACGGCCTCGGCTCCCTGCAGCGCAAACTCCATCTGGTCGGTTGCTTCCAGGGAATCCGGCAAGCGGACACCCGGCAAAAAAAGCCGGTTTTCCCGACTCTGCTGTATTTCCAGCACCCCATCCTCGACCCGGCCCCATAACCGAACTGGAAGACCCTTCTTGGCCAATAAAACCGCCAGCGCCGTACCCCAGCTCCCGGCCCCTAAAACCGCTACCTTATTTGGGTCCATCAACTGCTCCACCCCTTATCACCAACGATACGCTGCTCTGCCGATCCGCGGTTCGGTCCCCTGACGCAGCCGCTTCAAATTCGGCAGATGCCGGTAGAAAACAAATGCGCCGACAATCAAGCCAAACAACGCCATTCCCCAAGAATGACCAAACCATCCCATGACAAAGGGTGCGCACACAGCCGCCGTCATTGAACTTACTGAGACGTAACGCGTAATAAACAGGGTGAGAAACAAGATTATGGCCAGGACTAAAGTCGCTGCCGGGGCGAGCGCTAAAATAACCCCGCCGGCTGTAGCCACCCCCCGGCCGCCGCGAAAACCTAAAAAGAGCGGCCAGTTATGTCCGGCAACCACCGCCAAGCCGCTCAAAATCGGAAAGATCAATCCTTCGGTCAGCGCCTGGGCGATCAGAACCGCCAGCACCCCTTTAAAAAAATCCCCGAGAAAAACCAGCACTCCCCACTGCGGGCCCAAGATCCGAAAAGCATTGGTAGTGCCGATATTCCCGCTCCCATAACGCCGAATGTCAATCCCTTTACCATAACGGCCGATTAAATAGCCGCAGGGGATAGACCCGATCAGATAACCCACCAGGATACTCACCCATTCCATAAGCTCCGCTCCCTTTCCTCAAGTTTCCTATTCCCGCTCTTCCCGGCCCCGGATAATCAGGTGAATCGGGGTTCCTTCAAAGCCAAAATTCTTCCGGATCTGATTCTCCAGATAACGGCGATAAGAAAAATGCAGCAGTTCCGGTTCATTGACAAAGACTACGAACGTGGGCGGTTTAACCTGCACCTGGGTCACATACAGGATCTTTAAACGCTTGCCTTTATCCCCCGGCGGCGGATTCATTTGCACCGCATCCCGAATAACGTCATTCAGCACGGAGGTAGATACGCGGGTCGAATGCTGCTCCGCCACAAAACTGACCAGTTCCAATATTTTGGGCAGCCGCTGCCCAGTGAGCGCGGATACATAAATAGTGGGCGCGTAACTCATAAACAACAGTTCATCCCGCAGCGTTTTATCGTAACGGTTCATCGTCTTGCCATCTTTAACGATCAAATCCCACTTATTGATTACGATTACCGCTGCTTTCCCGGCTTCATGAGCGTAGCCGGCGATTTTCTTGTCCTGTTCGGTCACACCCTGGGTGGCATCAATCAGCATCAGGGCTACGTCGCAGCGGTCGATGGCCCGCAAGGTCCGCACTACGCTGTACCTTTCGGTGCCGGCATCCACCCTGGATTTGCGGCGCAAGCCGGCCGTATCAATCAGGATGTAGTTTTGGCCTTCGTGAATAAAAGGCGTATCAATTGCATCCCGGGTCGTGCCGGGGATGTCGCTCACAATGACGCGCTCCTCGCCCATCAAAGCATTGAGCAGAGATGATTTGCCCACGTTCGGCCGGCCAATGATGGCGATCCGAATCGTGTCTTCTTCGATTTCTTCCGTATCATCTGCCGGCAGCCGGTCCACCACCGCGTCCAACAAGTCCCCGGTGTTTAAACCCTGCACGGCGGAGACCGGGATCGGTTCCCCCAAACCCAGCCCCATCAATTCATAAAAATCGGGCGGGTTGTTAAAGTTGTCGACTTTGTTGGCCACGACCAAAACCGGCTTCTGGGAGCGCAGCAGCATCCCGGCCAGGGCTTCGTCTTCATGGGTAATCCCAGTGCGGGCATCCAGAATCATGAGGATTAAGTCTGCTTCCTCCATGGCCACTTCCGCCTGTTTTTTCGTTTCCGCCAAAATGATATTTTCCCCGGGGTCCGGCACTAGCCCTCCGGTATCAATGAGCATAAATTTTCGGCCTCTCCACTCCGCAGGACGGTAAAGCCGGTCGCGGGTAACCCCGGGCTTGTCCTCCACAATGGCCACCAGCCCCCCGGCAATTCGGTTAAAAAGCGTTGATTTTCCTACATTAGGCCGTCCCACTAAGGCCACTACTGGTCGTGCCATCTGTTTCCTCCATCTTTCTCCCGTTAGATAGCGTTAATTTGAACTTGTTTATTATCCGGTTTATTTTTTCCTTTATTGTGAGCCGTTTTTTTGTTAGTTTTTTTTATAAGCTTTGTTGTTGTCTGTCTTTTTAGGTTTTAGGTTACTCTGTCTTTATCGTCAGCTTTATTTTATTTTTATCTTTATTATCTTTATCTTTGTTATATCAGCTTTTGGTTTTCTCCTCTTAACAGCCTGGCCTTCTTACTTTTTTGCCCTTCGCGTAATAGTCCGCCGGCGCGAATCCCGTTTTTTTATTTTTAGGTTTAATACCGCTTCAAGCAAACCCTGAGCCGAGGTTGGCGCCACGACCACAGGAATTCCCAGCCGTTGGGCTAAATCGTCTGCGGTCCAGTCATCCAAAAATAAAGCGCTTTCCGCTTTGCACATAACCTGGGGCAGCACCACCCGCTGGGGCACCTGGTTGGGGTCAGCGAACGTTTCCGTAAGCTGCCGGTACACGTCCTGACCGGTAAGCAGCCCGGTAACCGTAATCCCCTCACCAAAAAAGCGGTTGGCCACCACTTCCGCGTTTACGGTTAGATTGCCGATCTCCTGCAGCCGCGGCAGGACCCGCTTGATTACTCCCCAACCGAGACCACCAGTCACAACCGTTACCTTTTGCGGCGACTCTAGACGGTCCGGAAGCTGCGGGCACAATTGGTCAAATTCGTTTAAGAAAAG
>CAZKWP010000108.1:0-7465 GCA_964556555.1 uncultured Syntrophomonadaceae bacterium | reverse complement strand
TTAAAATCCTAATCCGAATATTTTCCGCCACCGCTACTTGTTCCTTTGAGCCCTGTAGCGGAGGGAAATCGATAAAACTAACCATTTTATCCGCAAGCCACATATTCAAGCCACCACCTAATTTATCAGAATTTATCAACCAGTCCGTCCTTTTCCGGTTCGGTCAGCGAAGCCAGGATTTCCCGGGCTTCCGTCGCTTGGTGTTTTGGTACGTAAATCTGGACTTCGGCCAGCGGGCCAAAGGAAATACCCTGAACCCCCGCAATAGACTCCTTTTTCTTTATAACAAGGATCTCTGCCTGTTGCAGTACGGATTCTAAAAAAATATCTTCCGGAGGGTAAACCGTAGTTAGGCGGACCATTTCGCGGCTTCCGCTCTGATTTACCGCTGGCTCCGCCCCTTCCCGCTGCTGCCGGTTATCCGGACCCTGAAACTGATCCAGTTTATCCATCCGTTTAAACCCTCCTAACGCTTAGCAATTTACTAGAAACTTAATAATTTTTAGAGATTTAGTCAAAATTAAAATAGCCCTCTGCTTCCATACTGATCATTTGGTTAATTTCAAAACCATTCAGTTTGAAAAAATCCACCACCACGTTTAAGCTTACATCCTTATCCACCCGGATTAAGTGGGCAAAGATCGGTGCCTCCGGGTACTGGCTTTTCAGCCGGCTAAGCAGAGCGCTGCCGGCTCCCTGCAGCCGAAAATCCGGCTTTATGTATAGGCGCTGAATCCGGACGCAGTAGTCAAATTCCAGCCCCGTATACTGGAGCCAGCCCATTTCCTGACCCTCGCGGTTTAGACAAACAATCCGGGTTTCCGGAATTTCATTGGGTAAACTCTGGGGTTTCTCGATAAACTGATAGCTTTCAGAATGCAACATCGTCCCTCCTCTAATTTCTTATTTCTATTTTAGCAAAATTATGATTCCCTGGGCAGTCCGAAACCGCAGGGCGGTTAACCGCTCAAATAGCCGGCAGAAGACCGGCTGTGTTAAACGGTTATGTTAAAATTTGCGCGATGCGCACGGTTAACTTAATAAAGCTGGCTGATGCACCGGCTGTGTTTACCAACTGCTCAAAGCGAGCGGTTAAACTTAATAAACTTATAAAGCCGGCGAACGCACCAGCTGCGTTAACAGTTTGCTCATTTGATTTACCGTTTCTTCAAAGGTCAATCCGTTTTTTAAAATAAAGTCCGGATTAACCACCGCCTGGATCGCCGCTAGGATTGCGGTCGTAAGAATCTGGGGATCGGTATCGCGCCAAATCCCGCTATTATCGCGGCTTATAAGCGCTTCCAGGATAAGCTGGACCCGACCGGCTCGAAAATCTTCTATTTTTTTCCACAGATGCGGGTAAAACTGCTGTAAATCTTTTAAGCCCTGGGGGTTGGCGAAAAACCGGCCCTGGCTGAACAGGTATTTGATAAAAGAGGCCATAAAATCGGCGGGATTTTGCTCTGTTGCCAGCAGCCTCTCCGACTCCTCCGTTGCCCCGGCCATAAAAGCGTCGATTATGGCTTCGATTACGGCCTCTTTGCTGCGGAAATAACGATAAACGGTTCGCTTGGTGAGCCCGGCCTGGGACGCAACCTCGTCCATCGTCACCGAATGAAAGCCTCTCTCCCCGGCTAATTCCCGGTAAGCAGCCACAATCCTCTGGCTTATATTCAAACCGTCCCCCCCTTACCTTACGCAAACTTTTTGGATCGGAGCGTTTCTGACCCCGGCAGTTCTGCCGGCTTCTCCTGTCTTTAGGCAATCTTTTTCTTGAATTTGAGCGTACTGATAACCATAAACACGACCGTAAAAACCAACAGGGACATAACCTGGCCGTATAAATAGGCAAATCCGATTCCTTTTAAGACGATGCCGCGGATGATGTCCAGATAATAAGTCAAAGGGATAATCTCGCTGATATAATAAATGAAACGGGGCATCGCATCCCGGGGAAACATGAAACCCGAGAGCAGGATACTCGGCAGCATCACAAAGAAAGACATCTGAAAGGCCTGCATCTGGTTTTTCGCCAGGTTGGAAATCATCAGGCCCAGTCCCAAAGAAGCGGTGATAAATACCAGGGTCAGCAGGTACAACTCCAGCAGACTGCCTTTAATCGGAACGTGAAAAACGGTTACGCCTACAATCAGGGCTACCGTAATCTGCAGATAACCCAACACGATATAAGGCACGACCTTGCCGATCATCAACTCGTAGGATTTGATCGGGGTAACCATGAGCTGTTCCAGGGTGCCTCTTTCCCGTTCCCGCACAATCGCGACCGAAGTCATGATCACCATGGTCATGGTCACGATCACGCCCAGAATCGCCGGCACCATATAGTAGGCGGTAATTCCATCGGGATTATACCAGGGACGCACCCGAATATCGTAAAGCGGGCCCGGCAGCTTAAGCTTCTGCACCAAAATTTCCTGGGATTTAAGGAGCCCGATCGAATTGGCAATAGCGATGGCTTGGTTGGCTACCATATTATCGCTCGCATCAACCAGCACCTGAACGGAGGAAGTCTCACCGCGCTGGAGGGTCTGGGTGAAGTCCGGGGGAAAGACGATCCCCACCTTGGCCTTGCCGCTGTCGATCAGTTGGGTAACCTCGCTGAAACTGTCCGCCGTATAGTTCAAGTCAAAATAACCGGAGGCGGAAAAGGAGTTTAACAAATCCCGGCTCTCCCGGGATAACGACTGGTCAAAAACAACCGTATCGATGTGTTTTACTTCGGTTTGAATGGCAAAGCCAAACAGGAGCAATTGGACCAGGGGCAACATAAAGATCAGGGCCAGAGTCATCCGGTCGCGGCGCATCTGTAAAAATTCCTTATAAAGTACCGCCATTATTCTGCCCAAGCGCAGTCACCTACCTTCTTTGCTGTTTGGCCAAAGCAATAAAAACATCTTCCAGGTTCGGGGTGATCGCCCGCGGCTTGCCTCCGCTGTCCCGCGCGAGTTCAGCCGCTGCTGCCTCGCTTTCCAGGAGCACATGGAGCAGCGGGCCGTGCAGACTGCACTCTGAAACGTAAGGAAGCCGCTCGATCTGGGCGAAGCGCTCGAGCGGATCGGGCAGCTCCAGCTCCACCAAGTGCCCTTTAAGCGCCGTGTTTTTCAAATGGTCCGGGGTATCATAGGCCAGCAGCTTCCCGGCCGCGATAAACACAATTTTATGACAGCGTTCCGCTTCATCCATAAAATGGGTCGTAACGATTACGGTAACCCCCTGATTGGCCAGCTCCTGGATCAGGTTAAAGAACGCCCGCCGGCTGGTAGGGCTGACCCCGCTGGTCGGTTCATCCAAGAAAACCAGCGCTGGCCGGCTGATGAGAGCGCAGCTGAGACCCAGCCTTTGTTTGAAGCCCCCGCTCAAGCTGGCGGTCAGTTCCGATTCGCGTCCGGTCAGCTGCGCCAGCTCCAGCATTTCCTCAATCCGCGGCCGGCGCTCCTTTTTCGGAACCCCATACACCCCAGCGTAAAACTGGAGATTTTCAGCCACCGTCAAGTCCTCATACAGACTGAATTTCTGGGACATATAGCCGATATGCCGTTTAATTTCTTCACTCTCTTTAAGTAAATCATAACCTAAGACGGTGCCGCTGCCCGAAGTAGGTGCCAAAATGCCGCAGAGCATCCGGATCGCGGTGGATTTACCGGCCCCGTTCGGCCCCAAAAATCCGCAGATCTCCCCGGGTTTAATCTGCAGGGTTAAGCGGTCTACCGCTGTAAAATTGCCGAAAGTGCGGGTTAAATCCTGGGTGGTTATGGCGTATGGCGAGCTTCCAAAGTCCCCGCTGCTTTGCCCGTTTTGGCTTTTGGCTATAGGAAGGCTAAGCGCGCTCCGCATACTGGTCACCTCTTTTCCGCCAGGGAAACAAAAACGTCCTCCATGGTCGGGGCAACCTCTTCAACGGCTCCGACCTTAATCTTTTTTTCCGCCAGATAACTTTCAATCGTCGTTCTTGCCCGCGCTGGGTCCTCCACTGCCAGGTGGTATTTATCCCCATAAAAAGAGCAATCCTTAACCCCGTCCAGTCCCGCAAAAAAATTCGGTTCCCGAACCTCCGCCCGCACCGCGAGCAAACGGTAAGGGTACTGTTTTTTAAGCTGCTTTGGCGAACCGACGGCGATTAAACGGCCCTCCTGCATAAAGGCCACTCGGCTGCAGAGCTCGGCTTCATCCATATAGGGAGTTGAAACCAACAGGGTTAAGCCCTGCTTGTTCAACTGATAGAGGATTTTCCAAAACTCCTTGCGAAACTCCGGGTCTACCCCGTAAGTAGGTTCGTCTAAAACTAAAAGGCGGGGTCGGGTGACCAGGGCGCAGGTGAGGGCGAGCTTTTGCTTCATCCCGCCGGACAGGGCCTCCGCCAGGCGGTCTTTAAACTCCGCCAAATTGGTCAGTTCCAAGATTTCCATGGCCCGCTGCCGGATGGTCTGCTTATCCAGCCGGTACAGAGAACCGAAAAACGAGATGTTCTCCAGCACGGTCAGGTCCCCGTAAAGGCTGAAACGTTGGGGCATATACCCCAAATTTGATTTAACCTGCTCCAATTGGGTCGAAGAAGCGCCCATCAACCGCAGCTGGCCCTGATCGGGCGTAATCAGCCCGCAGATCATCCGCATTAATGTGGTTTTCCCGGCACCGTCCGGGCCCACCAGGCCGAAGATCTCCTGCGGCGCAACCCGCAGGCTCGCCTGGTCTACCGCCAACCGGTCCCCAAAGGCTTTGGATAAGGCTTCCGCTGCGATCATTCCGCTTCCCTCCCGTCCCATAGTCTGGTCCCGCAATTAAACCGGACCATGCTTTTTTTATAATCGCATCCCAACAGTGCGCTCATGGCAACGTAAGGGTCCTGCCGGTAACTTAGCCCGGCCCTCCGTAATCTTTCCTTTACGTTTAGCAGTGGCACTTACTCGCTAAAAGTGACGTCCGCCGGCATGCCCGGCTTTAAAATCCCGCCCTGACTGTCGGTTTTGATTTTAACCCCAAAGACTACGTTGGCCCGCTCCTGCTTGGTTTGAATCGACTTCGGGGTAAATTCGCCTTTGGCGGCGATTTCCGAAACAGTGCCCGTAAACACAGTCGGCTCCCCGCTCACCGTAAACTCGACCTTTTGGCCCAATTTAACCGCTGGCAGAGCATCAGTGGGAATGTATACCTTAATCCACAAGTCATTTAAATCAGCAACCGTGGCCAGGGGAGCGCCCATCTGGACAAACTCGCCCGGCTGATAATTTTTGCTGACAATGCTCCCGGTGAGCGGCGAATAGATCTTTAGATCATCCAGCATGGTTTCCGAGGCCTGAAGCACCGCCTTATTGCGCTGCACTTCCGCTTTGGCGGCCGCGATCGTTTGCGTCCGGCTGCCCGCTTCCAAAAGACGCAAACGGGCTTCGGCTACCTGCAGCCGATTTTTTTCCAGTTCCAGGTTGTTTTGAAACTGCTGCAGCTCCTGCTCCGAAATAGCGCCCGCTTCGTAAAGCACTTCCCGCCGGGCTAAATCCTCTTCGGCTTTGGCATAAGTAACCTTAACGATATTGACATTCGCTGCGGCTTCTTCCAGTTCCGGCTTCCGCGCCCCGGAAAGCAGGTCCTTAAGCTGCGCTTCGGCTTTCATGAGGGCCATCGCATCCCGTTCCCGCTGCGCCGCCAAATCATTCCGCGAAATCTCCGCGACTAACTGTCCTTCGGCAACCGAATCCCCGGCCTCAAGAGTCAGGGTTTTAATCGTGCCGGAAACCTTACTGTTTAAATCTACACTAGTAACCTCAATCGTGCCGGATGCCTGCAGTGCGTCGTCAGGCCGCGAATAATACTGGGTATACCACCAGTAAACCCCTGCCAGCATTAGCAAGACAACCACAATTGCCGCGGCTTTTTGTTTCTTAGCCATAGAATTAAACCCCTCCCTGCCCGCAAGTATACCAAGGTTACTTTTTTAGTTTACTTGGTTACAGAATAACACCCTCTTTAGTCCATGACAACCCCTTTGTTTTTAAGGTATGATGTTATAGGTATGATGCAATGGGCGGTCCCGCGCGATTAGGCAAAACCCCTCGTAATTAGGCAACTCCGCTGGCTGCTGGCCCGATTTTATTTCAATCTTACCGCTGGAGGAAAGGGCTCTTTACGCTGGCGGCTCACCCTTATGACCGCCAGAAGCAGGATCAGCCCGTTTAGAAGCCTATAGAGTGAAACGATGGCGTTTCCGATGCGGGAGTTTTTTGCTCTGTTTGCCGGTTTATTGTGCAATAAATCCCATTTGTCCCCTGAGGGGACAAATAAATTAAATAAGCTCCGCCATGTCGGAGCAAAATTCCGTGGACTGACCAGTCCTGACTTATTTGGCCCATCTCCCTAACTCAACAGTTCCCGGTAGACCTTACCGTAAGCGGCCCACTCGTTTTCCACCGCGAACCTATTCTGCACCAGCTGCTGCGCCGCCGCCCCCATGACCTTCCTTAAAGCCGGGTCCTTAAGCAAAATCCGGGCTGCCCGGATCAAAGACGCTTCATCGCGCAGATACAAGCCTTCCACCCCGTCCGTAATCAGATTCAGATTGCCGGGAACCGCTGTAATGAGCGCGGGTTTGCCTAAACTCATGGCCTCCAGGGCGCCCTGCGGCTGTCCTTCCGATTCCGAGGTGTTTAAAACGATATCACCCAAAGCCAGGATGCCCGGCATGGCTTGGTGGGGTATTTCGCCCAGGTAGATTACCCAGGGGAGCGACTGAATCCGGTTTTGAATCTGCGCGGCGTAAACCGGATCAATAACCGCGCCGATAATCAGTAAACGGATATACGGAAATTCCGGATGCACCTTTTCTAAGGCGTTTATGGCCAGTTCCAGGTTTTTTACGGGCCTTAGGCCGCTGGGCAGGAGAAATACGACCTCATCCCCGCAAAGACCAAGCTGGCAGCGGGCATACGGCAGATTTCCCTGATTCCCCTCCAGGTAAATCCCCTGGGGAATGGTCACCAATTTTTCGGCCAAACTCGGCGCGGCCGCTGTCACGATCTGCCCCAAATCCGGATTGAAGACAATTATTTTTCGGGCGGCGGCCAAAGCCTGTAATACCAGCCGACGCTGCGGCCCTTTTAAATCAATATTCAAGTCCGTGCCGGTAGTCGTAAGCAGCAAAGGTAACTCTTTCAGACCGGAAATTTTCTCCAGGGCCTGGCCAAAATATAAGCCGTGGAAACCATGAATCAGCGCAAAACGCCGTGCTAAAACCGCTTCTTCAAGACGGCTTAGCCACCCTGGTTGTTCCATGGCTAATGCTTCAATCGAAAAACCCTGCTTTAAAAGGCCTTTTTTTATTCTGGCAACGGTCCGGCTGTTGCCCCTTTGCGCTTGATAAAAAGGGGTGAGCATTAAAACCGGTTTGTATTTTAGAGAATCTTGGCGATGGTCAGCGCTTGAAAGCATTCGCAATAATTTCCTTTGCCGCTCA
>CAZKWP010000107.1:4785-7661 GCA_964556555.1 uncultured Syntrophomonadaceae bacterium | reverse complement strand
GGTATAAGTTCCCGTGCTGGCGGTGGAGCTTAAGGTAAAGCTGCTATTGAAGATTCCATCCACCACCGTTAATTGACTGGGACCGTAAATAACCAGGCCTTCCGGATCTACTATTTTCAGACCAAAGCTTAATAGGCCCTCGGCTGTTCCCTGTATGGATAGCTGCTGTCCCTGGGTAAACTCCTGATCACTGGCCGGAGTCAGAAGTACTACTTTAGCTTTTATGGTCTGGCTAACCCTGGCTTGGGCATATCCAGTGGCTAAAACGCTTATCTCATAATCTCCAGCCTGGGTGAATACCTGGGCCTCAACCTTGATTATTCCTGCTTCCACCGTGTATTTGCCGCTGATCGATTGCTCATTGACCAGAATATCATTTATAGCAGCCCGCCAATCGGGATCATCAACAAAGGTAATATCCATACCCTGTCCCACTTCATTTTCACTGCTGTCGGCAGTTAATGCCGGCGGCTGCGGCACTTGATAATCAAAGGACACTATATCGCTGTCCAGCTTGCCAAATCCTATGCTTACCGCTTTAATAGTCATATTATCCCGGATTTCTATGGGATGGTTGATGGCTGTCAGCTCATCTGGCCGTGAGGTCCACCAACGTTTTTTTATCCAATTATATATCTTGCTTTGATAGTCAGGATCACTGCCATCAAGGGTGTAATAAATGTTATCCCCGTCCATATCCGGAGTACTCAGTTCAACCCGGGTTCCAACCGCTACCGCACCCCCCGTGGGGGTAAAGGTTGGATTCTCCCATTTTCCCGGTTCGGCTGTAGATACCTCGATGGCATTAACATATTTTACAAAGACCTGGTTGTTCTGTTCACTTACCCAACGCTGACCCATAACCAAGAGAGGGGCCTCTATATCATTCATATGAGCAAAATCAGTGCTCTCGGCAATTTGCAGGGCTAAAATGGTGGGTACTGGCAAAGCCCCATCACCTGAGCCACTTATGTATCCAAAATGCTCATGGTTTTCTTTTAATCCTGGATAAAACCAGCGCGTATCTTTAAGCAGTTCGTTAACCGTAAAGGTAATGCTGAATCCATCCCGGCTCTTTACCTTGATTGTCCTGGCCTCATCAGTTATTCCGGCTTGCTCCAACAGTTCGGCCAGGCTCACTCCACTGGCCACATGCATTTTTTTGCTGGGCCAGGTATTAATTGAACTGTACTGAGCCTGAACTTGATCCATGGCCAATAAATCGGCTTCGTCAAAGATACAAGGATTGCTGACCCCATCCCCGCTTACCGTAACTGATATTTCCACCTTGGCTGATGCCGGCACAATCAAGATCAACCAAGTCAAGAACAGCACAGCTAGCAAAACCAACAGATTACCAGCGCCGGGGGCCTTTTTATAAGCTATAAAACTTGCATTTGCTTCATTTTCTAATTTCATTCTTGTGCTCTCCAATCCCACTATGAGACTATCATTTATTTACAGCTACCCTGTATGCTGCTGCTTCTATTAGCATTTATAAACTGCCATTGCATTCTTACCCATTCTTCATTATCAAATATGCTGCTTCCGTTACTTATCATCCAGGGCCTGAAATCCATCCCCTCCATCCAATTCACTATACTAACTCTCCCTGCAACAATACCAGCGATAGCCACAACTACATAGCTATCACCTGTAGCCCTCTGCCATTGACTGTATTTGTTGAGTATTCAACTTATACGGATAACAGACCTGGTTTTAACATTATTTATACTAACCTAAAGGAGAGCCAGGCCGATAGGAGGGAATGACTGATTCCTATCAGCCCGACTCATTACCTTACCTCATTTATTGCAACACTATGGGATTAATGTTTGAATCATTGGTCAATTCATCTACGATATAGGCCTTTATTACATCTCCGGCTTTAACATTGAAGCCCGCCTGAGCGCTGGATACCGTATCAAAATCAGCCCTGGTGGCATTGATACCCAATTGAACTCCATTTCTCAGATGGGTAAACACCATGGTCTCTTTTCCCGTATGGGGATTTACCGGAGTAATATTGATGGTAAAATACCTGAAGCCAGTCACACTGGTTTTTACCGTCATGGTATTTATTCCATCTACAGTAGCACCTGCTATATAAGCAGCATTATTTGGAATTGAAAGGTTATAAACTGGATTAGGTTCCGTCGCGCCCATAATGTTCTGATTGACAATAGCATCACTGTAGTCGGTAGCAACAACTACTACTTCGTAATTACCAGCCGCGGCAAATATGTCAGTTGCAATTATAAGTTTGCCCGCTGCTACAGAATAACTGCTGCTTGCCAGTACAATACCATTTACTCTGACTTCGCTAATTGCATTTCGCCACGATTGGTTTTCTGTAAAAGTTATTTCCATGAAATTTCCCACCGTGTTATCGTTTGTATCCGCATTCAGCACCGGAGGATTATTTTCGGCAGAAACCTGATAAATAAACGTAGCAATACCGCTATCTTCCTTGCCTGGTCCAATTGCGATTGCCTTAATAGTTGTGTTATTCTGAATTTCAATCGGATGGTTAATGGAGTCCAAAACATCCTGTCTGGATGACCACCATTCGCTGCCAATGGGATTGTACATGGTGCTGTTCAATGTTGGGGTACTACCATCCGTAGTGTAATAAATTTTATCTGCGTTCATATCGGCAGTGCTCAGCCTTACCAGGGTTCCTGGCGCTACATTCCCGCTGCCTATATCAGCCTGCGGAGTTTCCCATTTTTCTGGTGTATTGGTGAATACCTCGATTTTATTTACATATTTAACATAGGTGTCGTTTACCTGCTCATTAACGGCCCTCTGCCCAATTACCAAACGCAGTGCATCACTATCGTTCATCACATCGAAGTAGGAACTACTGGCACTTT
>CAZKWP010000107.1:0-4775 GCA_964556555.1 uncultured Syntrophomonadaceae bacterium | reverse complement strand
TCAGAGCAAGAACAGTTTCTACCTCTTCTGCATTCACTGCAGAACCGGAAATATGCCCATCCTCAGGTTCCTTGAAATGTGGATAAAGATAACGTTTATCTTTCATTAACTCCTGAACCGTAAACGTTCCTGTGTAGCCATCGCGCGCAGTAAATTTAATTAGTGTGGCATCATCCTTAATCCCTGCTAATGCAAGCAGGTCTTTTAACATAATTCCTTCTGCCACAAACCATTTTTTAGAGGGCCATTTGTTAATCGTACTGTACAAATGCTGATACTGTTCCATTGCTTCGATTTCAGCCATAGTAAATGTTAAAGGAGTTGTAACACCATCACCTAAAACTTCTAAGACTACCCCTCCCTTAATTGATTGCAGCACAGTGGCATCCGAAAATCCGGCAGCTTTGATGATGATATTGTAATCATTGGGTGTTTTGAAGACATCTCCATTGATGATTAGTTTACCTGCAGTGTCTTTTGAATATTTCCCAGCAGCTAACACCACACTGTCAACCCTTATCTCTCTTATGGCCTCACGCCAGGCAGCATTATCATCGAAGGTAATTTCCACCGGCTGGCCAACTATTATACCGCTAATATCCGGGTTCAAAACCGGTGGATTGGCTCCACTGTCTATAACGGAAATGCTAAGGGTATTGCTGACAACATTATAGATTGAGGCACTGATTTCTATTACTCCGCTACCGGTAATGGTCAAGATGCTGCCCACAACTGAAGCTGAACCAGCGTGAACCGCCCAGGTTACCTTTTGCTCGCTAATATCACAATCTGCACCGGATTGATCTGTTCCGGTCAGAGTGAGATCGCTAAGATCATAGGCTTCATGAGTACCGCTATAACTTAGTTCTGGGCTGCCGCTCAAACTGAGGCTAACCAGATCCAACTCTTCATCCGGAACCATCTTTACGAAGCGAACACAATAGTTAGTAGTATCAGTGATGTAAAGGTTGTCCAAATCATCCACTTCTAAACCCCAGGGAGATTTCATTTGAGCACTGGTAGCTGGCCCACCATCGCCGGAATAACCGGAAGTTCCATCACCGACCACGGTAGTAATAATGCCACCGACATCAATCTTGCGAATGCGTTTCTCGCCACTGATGTACAGGTTGCCGACGCTGTCCACGGCTAAACCAATAGGATTTATCTTAGCACTTATGGCTGCTCCACCGTCACCATCATAGCCGGATAAGCCATTGCCGGCTATGGTTGTAATAATACCGCTGGGGTCTACCTTACGGATGCGATAGTTATAAGAATCGGATATAAAAAGGTTGCCAAAGTTATCCACTGCAATTTTACCGTCGCCATATATCTTAGCGCTGGTAGCCAACCCGCCATCGCCTGAATAGCCCGGGAACCCAGTACCTGCTATAGTATATAGATTTCCTGCGGTCATGGGGATTCCATACTCCGTCCCTGTCTCTACTGCCAGCATACAGATGCCATAGAAGTTGTTGTCACTGCAGCCAATATAGAGGTTTCCGAAGGCATCAACGACCAGACCGCGAGGGCTGCTAGCATTTACTACGGTGCTAATTATGCCGTTTACGTCAATCTTACGTACACAATTGTTCATTACATCAGCCACATAGACATTGCCCACACTATCAACCGCTATAGCTTCATTTTGACCTAAAATTGCGCTGATAGCTGGCCCACCATCGCCACTATAGCCCCGGGCTCCAGTGCCAGCGATAGTGTAGATATTCCCGGCTGTCATATTGATCCCATATTGGGTGCCAGTAGTTGCTGCTACCTCACGGATACGATTGTTTCTTTCGTCAACAATGAATATATTGCCCGTACTGTCTACCGCTACATCCTTAGGATTACCTAGCATACCATTGATAGCTGGTCCTTCGTCACCTGAATAGCCTCTAATTCCGATGCCTGCTATGGTATTTATATCACCCACATTTAGATTAAATTCAGGAATTTCACCGGTGCTCACATAGAGGCTGAATATATTGCTCACTACTCCTTGAACCTGAACGGTGATTTCAACTGTTCCTCCCCGCATGATGGTCAGGGTACTGCCGCTAAGCGCAGCCGGGCCTGATATAACTGTCCAGGTGACCGTCTTTTTGCTAAGGTCATAGCCCGCTCCATACTGGTCTGTGCCAATCAGGGTGAGATCAGCCACATCATAAATTAAGGGGGTGCCATTATAGGTCAGGTTCGGACCGCCGCTCAGACTTAAACTGGCCAGCGTGGGTACTGCTGCCGGAGATTGTACATAACGTACGCTATGGCTAATCTGGTCAGCAATATAGAGATTGCCGGAACTGTCAACTGCTATACCATAAGGATTAAATTGTGCCTCGACAGCCGGCCCCCCATCCCCGGTTGAACCTCTTCCGTTGCCTCCTGCTACTGTGAGGATCATACCATCAGCATTCATCTTGCGGATGCAATAGTTATTTTTCTCGGCAATGTAGATGTCACCTGTACCGTCCAGAGCCAAACTGTAAGGTCTTACCTGAGCCTCGGCAGCCTGCCCTCCATCGCCCTCATAGCCGGTGCTTCCATTGCCTGCCACAGTAGTAATGCTGCCATTGGAATCCACCTTACGAACTGTACTATTATCGGCTATATAAAGGTTTCCGGAGCCTATTAAGACATCATAGACAGTTCCCAACTGGGCACTGACAGCCGGACCGCCATCGCCTGCCCAACCACTAGTTCCATTGCCGGCTATAGTGTAAATGTTCCCGGCGGTCACATCAATGCCATATTTTTCACCAGTTGCTGCTGCAACCATACGAACCCGATAATTTGTACCATCTGCTATATAAAGATTGCCGGCCTCATCTACCGCTAAACCATACCCTTCTTTTAATTGCGCATTTAAAGCCAATTCGCCATCACCGGAGTCGCCGCTGGTTCCATTGCCGGCCACAGTACTGATAAAGCCATTGGTATCAACCTTACGAATGCGATAATCATCTTTGTCATTAATGTAGAGATTGCCGGAACTATCAACTGTCAGGCCATATACGCTTTTTAATTGAGCTTCGGTGGCCAGACCGCCATCCCCGGCATAGTCACTAGTGCCATTGCCCGCTACGGTGTATATGTTCCCGGCTGTCATGGGAATGCCGTGATATGTACCAGTCGTCTTTGCCACCATGCGAACACAGTAATTGGCGCTGTCTGCAACATATAGGTTGCCGTTGTTGTCCCTCACCACATCATAGGCACTCTTTAGCTGAGCATCTGCGGCAGGACCTCCGTCACCAGCGTAACCATAAATGCCATTGCCCACCACGGTACTGATATAGCCATCATCCCAATCCGGTTCTCCCTCAATTATGGATTGGGTAACGGCAGCGTCTGTGTAACCACTGGCATTCACTACTATTGCATAATCACCCATAACAGTAAATACGTCGGTATTAATATTAATGATCCCGCAAGCAATACTATATCTTCCCGCAATAGAACTTCCATTTACCCTGATATCAGTAATGGCTGCCCGCCAATCCGCATCATCCTCAAAGCTCAGTTCGATCTTTTTCCCTACTCCATTTTGTGTAATATCTGCTGTTAATGAAGGTGCAGCCAAAAGGCTTTTGCTTATGGTATAGCTTTCTATCAGCTCGCCATCCGCTTTTTTGGAAGTCATGGTCATCACATTGCCATCGATGTCTATTACCTGGTAATTACTGCCCTCTTCTTCCCTAGCAATATAAGGAAAATCTGCACCGGCTGCGTAACACTTGGACCCGGAATTTCCCATAACATATACGATCCCATATGCTTGTGGGTCACTCTGTATCTCTCCCTGATACATGGGATAGGTTCTCATATACTGGTGCTGATGGCCGACAAAAACCATATCCACTCCGTATTGTTCCAGTATGGGTACCCAGTTTTCACATATGGATTCATCAACGGTCTTATTGTCCTCGAAGGCTGGATAGGCAGGATGATGGAACATGGCAAACTTCCAGGTCTTGGTGCTGCTCTGCAGGTCTGCTTGGAGCCATTGTTTGGCTGCTTCATTGGTGTTGTTGCCACTGTTTAAAACTATAAAATGTGCATTGCCATAGTCAAAAGAGTAAAATTCCTGTTTTAATCCCTCAGGACCATTGGTTGGCAAGGCAAAAAATTGCAGGTACATATACCCATCGTGGTTACCCAGGGTGGGCATTAGTGGTATTTCGGAAAAGTAATCGGTGGCTGCATCAAGAAATTGTACCCATTCATCTTCATCATAAGCGTTATTGGTCAAATCTCCTCCCATAAGAGAAAACTCAAGCTGGGGGTAATCCTCATGAATCGATTCCAATAGACTCTCCCATTCAGGGTAACCTTCTTGTACATCCCCTATATACAGGAAGGAGAAATCATCTGTATCCGCGGCCGTAGTAAATGATATGGTATCACTCCAGGCACCTTCACTGCCAACCCGGTATAGATACTGAGTATCTGGGGTTAATCCGGATAGAGTAACTGAATAGCGATAATGGGAACTTGCAAAGGCGATGCCGGTGGCATCTATTTGGAGTGCTGATTCGAAATCCCCGGTAAATTCATCTGCCTTCAGGTACTGCACTTGAGCCATGGTTGCTTCAGACATCAACCAGGTAATGGTCTGAGTATTAGTGGGATCATCGGTCCAGGTTAAGATTTCTGTGGCATATACCCCCGCTGCTGCATCCATGGTCTGGGTGACACTGGCATCGTTGTATCCAGTGGCTGTTACCTGGGTCATAGCCTCTAATTCAGCCTGGTTCCAGGTTGTGGGA
>CAZKWP010000106.1:0-7669 GCA_964556555.1 uncultured Syntrophomonadaceae bacterium | reverse complement strand
TTTATCATCTATGTCCAACGAAACGGAGTTGCTTTGTAGCCATTTTGTGGTGAACTGTTTCGCAATCGGACCTAGTAGAGTACCCATTTCGGGGGCGTCGATGTCTGCGAGCCTGACACGGATCTCCTGGCCAGGTAGTTGCACGTCGATAGTATCACCATCAACCACGGAAATTACTTCACCGGATGCTTCTTGAGCTGCCCAGACGGTAGGCAGCAAGAGAAACAAAATCGCGAGTATTAATACGGGCCTCATTTTATTCCACCTTTTTGAATCTCAGATGAGGATTCTGAGCGAAAAGACTTTTGGTGCTTTGCCAAAAACAGTAAATAGCTTCCGCTCTATCGGAAGCATTGCATCTTTCAGTTCGCGGCTGAAGATGCATGAGTTCAGGCAGTAATAGGTTCAAGAACGTGGGCCATCAGAGGGTTTCGCGTTCTATCTTTTTTCATAATCTCTTCTGCCATATCCAACACGCGGCTCGCCCCTCACTGGATCTCCAGGGTGAGATCCGATTCCTGATACCCAAACAGGAAGAGCAGGTTCTTGGACAGCTTCAGCATGCTGTATACCGTTTATCAAAATAGCATAATCTACCTTCTCACCTTTCTTGGTCCCCACATCTGCTACGAGCTCTGGCGTAACCTTAGTTGGATCGAACACGTTGTAACCCAAGGCGCCGATAAATGGCATGATAAAGGCGTTCTTTGTTGCCTCTTCTGTTTGAATTCCGTTCGCTTGCTTCTGAATTCGGGCCGATAAATCGCGAATGTGGTCGATGAAGTCCATTTTTTTATCCCATCCTTATTCTAATTTTCAAGCGATTTATCACACGAAAAAGGTTTTGGCCCAGGTGTAAAGCTTTACACTTTACACCCAGAGAAAGACAGAAGCGGCCTGCCCTACTTACTAGATTTCCTGAGATCCATAGTCTCGATGATGAGACTGATGTCGCTATCATAATCCAGATCGGATCGGATCTGTACAAACACACCCTTCTCTGGGCTGTAAGAGATGACATATCTATCCCTTTTATCAGGATTCTTGGCATAATATGCTATGATCTCGTGTCCAGTTACACCGTCGATTTTTATGAGGTCATCATAGTACACAACATATTTACCTCTCGACTCAGCCGTTTCATAGTCATCGAATGGGCTGGAAGGTTGATGGCTCGCTGACCCGTCAAACGTGGCGACCTTGATGATAAGGTTGGGTGGCATGGAGTATTCGTAGACGGTGAAATTGTCGAAATGATATGATTTTCCTGACCCGGCTTCTTGCCGTAGTGTATAGTTGGATACTGACATCTCGCCTGAGATTCTTATCTGGAAGCTCGTAGTAAGTGGCCCCATCGGGACTGTAATCTTGAATGAGTTGTAGTCACCATCAACCACAGTGATACCACTGGCATTGAAGGCGGCTCTAGATTCTTCTTTTTCTTTTATACTGTCCAATTCCGCCTTTGCCTTAGTCATGTTTTCTCGAAGATCTTTCACAGCCCAAGAGGTTTCACCATCTCTGGCCATTTCCCAGTAACCATCGCATTCGCTGCATTTTATGTACATGTCCTCATCCCAATCGGCGTAGCTGGTACGATTCCGGTCGTTCTCCTCGAACAGTATTCGCATCGCAGCACATCTACATGCCCACACATCTACGAGCATGGCTTCAAGCTTGGTTAAATTGTCGTACACCTGCAACGACTTGTTATAATCAGCCTTCGCGAACAAAGAGTTGCTTTCATTGATCATATCCTGATATGATTGGATTAAAACGTCGCTCGATTTCATGACACAGCCCAACTCGGTGTCATTGAGATACTCAGACGGCGAGTTCAACTTTTGAGAGTGGTGTCCCAAGGATTGTGTCCAGCCCAATAGATCGATACCGTTATGATGGGAGTATCTCTGCTCCAGCAACACATCGCTCAAATTATATAATTCATTTTGTGATATTAAAGTCAGATTGTACCTATCAAAATCACCAAATGTGGGGCTGCAAAATACCAATATCACAACGATGAACAGACATATAGAGTATCTCATCGAGAATCACCAACAAAGACCACGGTATTTGAATCTCTTGGTAACATGTTATAGGTTACCCCTAGTAACTGTATTGAATAGATCCGGAGAAAATCCTTTTGGCCCCCGTTTTCGTCAATCCTAAAGTTTTAGTCTTTAGCTCCTAAAGCTTATCCATCTATGATTTCAGTCTTACTATACTATCTACTTAATATCTTATCCTTATCCAAACTAACTATAATATAAAAACATGCTATAACCACATGTTTTTTACAGGAATTCAGAAAAATGGAGCAAACCGCCCCGAGTTCTGAAGAAAGGACTAAAGCCTAAAATTTTAGGGCGAACCCCCCCGCAAGAGATGCTCATAATGGGTCTTGGTCAGCCTGACCATTTTTCCACATCTGGTTCGGCATGACGTCACAACAAATTCATCTGGAGAGGCTTCTAGGAGCTTTCCAAAATGGGTCATGTTCTGCTCTCGGGTATTCTTGCTTCCATTTCTCGATCCAAGTTCCAGGAATTTCCCTATTTCAGCATATGTCATTCCGACGTTCTTTCGCGATATCAGGGCATTCACCAAAGATCTTTTTCTCAGATCAGATTTTTTTCCACCCGACGGCGAAGCTTGCCGGAGGCGGTTAATTAATCCGAAAAGTATAGCTTGATTATCTTCCAGACTTTTTATACGGGCTACCATCTCCTCATATCCTTCTTTTGGAAGAACCACAATTACAGAGTCTTCACAAAGATCTATGGCCTCAGCTAATCGATTTCGATTTGGATACCCTTTTATAGCATCAGCTAGGATAGTATCTCCTGACATTGGGCACACCTTTGTCTAAGGCGGCGCGAGATTCTCGGTCTTGGGCCGCCGGTCAATCACTTTTTTTCAAACCCCTCTTCCCACTTTGATATAGTCTATTTTATCCTCGGGTTTGGGCTTCAGGACGACAATCAATACCTCCTGCTCAGCAAGGTCGCGATTCACATAGACGCGCCCCATTTTATCTATTCTTTTATACAGCGGATCAATCAAAGTCTCCCGCCTTTTCCCGGCCATTTCGAACTCCATATCCAGGTTCACCGAGTTAGTTTCCATCGCGATCATAGTTATACCTAATCTGCTTGTATATTTAAGCATTTTGGCATGGTTGACCATATTAGCCATATCAGCCACAAGTTTTAAGTATAGTAAGGTACTACTACATGGTAGTGATTGTGATGACGCCTATTAGAAAAATCAGCGAATCAGAAGCATGCGACCAGGCAATCAACCGCATGCTGGATGATGTGCCAGAAGCAGATAGGGCGAAGCTCGTCTTTGCAGTCGTCCGTAAGGTTGGCGGCGTGCAGATGACCCCTGAATTCAAGACCTGTCCCTCATGTGGGAAGCAGAGGCTTCCTGTGGATGCCCACAACGGCTCCAGGATTTGCCGGAGCTGCCGCGAGTGGTTCCCCGAGAAGGCGGTGGTCTGAGATGTCTCCGCCCCCAACTATGAAGGATCTCATCAACGAGATCCTGCTGATGGTCGGGCAGGATCGGGTTTCTACCGATTGTAGCGGGAACTTCCCAGAATGCGGCGTGGACAGCAACAAGGATTGTCCTTATTTCGGGGATTGTCGCCGCCAGTTGGTGCGGGTAATGCAGACGAAAGAAATTCGCAAGATGCTGGGAGAGGTGGAATGAGATGGCCTCCGTATTATCAAAAGAACACATGGATTTGATGTGTCAATTTGAGCGAGATTTTAAGCAAGAACGATTAGATAGAGAGGAGGACAAAGAACTTTGGTATAGGGACCGCATATACCAAAGTGGAAAAGTGAATAGTTTATTCCTCGCGTATCGGTTGGGGTATTCATTCAGGAAGAGTATGGAGTTTGCTTGAATGACGCCACTCGAAGACCAGATCCAGAAGGTCCGGGAGATCCGGGCCGCCCTGGAGTCAAAGACCCAAGAGCTTCACGAGCAGCAAGTGGCGTTCAACCAGCAGCACAAGGACCTGATTGAAGCCAAATGCAAGGTCGGGAGCGATTGCGCTACTGAGGAGGCAAAGCTCCGAGAGCTCACCATGACCGCCTATGCAGAGACGGGCAGCAAGAAGCCTGCTGAAGGTGTGGGCATCAGGATCTCCAAGTCCCTGCAGTATGATGAGAACAGCGCCAAGCACTGGGCCATCCGAGAGGGGCATATCATGTTCCTGCAGCTCGACAGAGTGGGATTCGAGGCCTGGTACAAGGCCCAGCTCAAAGCCAAGAGGGAGCTCCCCCCATCGATGAAAGAATACGGGCTGGCAGTGTTCGAAGTCGAGCAGGCGCAGCCAACAATCGCGAGGGATATCTGATGGCGGCCTCCTCACAAGATCAGGCCGCCCTGGCTGCGAAGCTCCTGAAGGTCATGAAGGCTTGCGCTGTAGTCCCCAAGGACGAAAAGAACGCTGCGCAGCACTATAAATATGTCTCTTCCGATGCTGTTCTGAAGCGAGTGAACGGCGCTCTGGTTGACGCCGGCCTGGCCACGGTCTGCGCGATGGAGGTCTTGGACAGACAACCAAGAACCACCAACTCCGGCGGCACCTGGGAGCTGGTCACCGTCCGGGCTAAGCTCACCATCATCGACAGCGAGACCGGGGCCACAATAGAATCTGAGGGAATCGGCCAGGGCTTCGATGGGGGCGACAAGGCTCTCAGCAAAGCTCAGACGCAAGGCAGAAAATATGCATGGCTCCTGGCTCTAAACATAAGCACAGGAGATGACCCAGAGGCCGACACCCTCTCCGATCGAGTCCAAGAACCCCCAACGCTCTGCAAGCACTGCGGCGGTCCTGCTGTCTACGTAGATGACGACGAATTCGAAGGCCAGAAGGTCCTGGTCTATGCCTGCGTCAAGTGTAAGAAAGAGACCAGGATGGCGAGAACATGAGCACCGAGCCTGTCCAGACAGAGATCTCAAACGAGGCGGAACTCTATCGGTACTGCCGTCGATGCGGCAGAAAGCTCAGGAACCCCGCCACCATGAAAATCGGATACGGCAAAATCTGCCTTAGAAAGATACATCAGGAGGCATAATGCTAGGAAAAAACACTTTCACTCCACCTGCATGGTCAAAGAGTATACTACATCAGAAAGTATTAAACTCTGAACGCCCAACAATAGATCAAGCAATTGAAAATAATAGACGGCCAGGGCTAACCCCTCTCACTTTGGACGGCGGGAGGTTCAACCCAAGCCACAGGAGCATTGGCGGCGCAAGGATATCAGCTTTGCGGAGCGCACGGTTAGCGCGGTTCCCGTCGTTCCTGTGGCCGTCCCCGGCTGTCGGGACGGATTCATGGACAAAATTGATCTCGAGCTACTGAAAAAGGTAGAGCATTGTTCTGGAGCGCAAGTATCCGAAGTGCTTGCGCTCGCCCGCGGATTGCGATCCGAAACGCAACTCCGAATGAGACTGAATGCCCTGGAGATCCGAGGATATGTAATCCAGGATCGAAAATCGGAAGCAGGAAAAGTTTTCGTCACCATCACTCCATCTGGTCGCGAGATCCTAGGAGATGAGTGTCTTGGCAGGTAGTTGTTTGCCTTCCACACTAAGCGATGGCTCTCGGCCCTCTCATCTAATCGACGCCGAAGATATCATCAGGCTCCATGAACCTGACATCGTTGCAGGGAGGCTCGATAATCTCGGGCCCGGCCTGATCCAGATCGAGGGGCTCCGGATCGAGGTCCCACCGGATATGTGGGTCTCCACAGGCGATCCCCGGATCCTGCTGGGAAAGAGAGTCTGGCTGGCAGTCGTGAATGGGCAACACCGACTAGCTGAGATGACGCCGAGGGGGTCTCTGAGTGAACGGTACTGAAGTCCTCGCCCTGGCCGTCTGGTATGCCCTCATCGCGCTGGTAGACGGGGCCGTACTAACTATCCAGGCCAACGCCACCGGTCAGGGGCTCTGCAACATGACCGTCCAGGCGGACCTCATCGCTGCAAACGTCAGCCTGGCAGCCAACAACACCAGCTGGCACGTTTTGGCGGGGTCGATCTAAATGAGCGTCGGTACTGGAGCCCGGAGGCGCACCAGACGGGCCAACGCCGAAGCCCGATGGAGGGCCTACCACAGGCACCAGAGGGCGATTTACCGCGCTCTTCTGGAAGAGCCTGGAGCCTGCGATTATGCGATCAACCTTCGGGGGATGGCATGAAATCGGCTTTCGCCGCCATGCTCCGTGCAGGAATCACCAGGGCGATCTTCTCAGCTCGCTGTGACTTCCTGGACCGCAGAGGCTTCCTGGCGCTCAACCAGATCCAGACGCCCACCGAGATGGCCGAAGAGCACGCCTGGGTCAGACCGGGACATTGGAGAGGACCTCTTCCCATGCCAGGCGAGGAGATCCGCTTCAGTGCTCATCTGGAGCCCTATTGGAGGGACGATGGCTCGTACGACATTGGCCTTTTCAGGTGCAGGAGGCTGGAATGAAACCTCTCCACCAGATTACCGCCGATGCGGTGGTCATCCGGGGCATCATCGACTACCTGGAGAAGTCCGTGGAGCCGGTTGGTCTGCACGAGCTGGCGATGACTCAGCACGTATCCAATGCCACCGCTCTGAGGCTGTGCAGGATCTTGGAGAAGGCCGCCATCGTAGAGCATCCAGTAGTCACCAGGATCGTCATGGGGGCCTCTCAGGAAGTTCCTCAACTGGCCTGGCAGCTCACCAAACCCTTCTTTCTGGGCGGGTGTGTGTACAATGCTGAAGAGCTGGCCGGAGGGATTTGAGTATGAAGCCTATTCATGGTCGAGCTTATGGCAGCATCCCACATTTGTTTCGTTCATGCGCCAACGGAGATAAATTTGTTGGAACGGGGCAGCATAGGATAGCGACTGAAAAGGCTAGAGATTCTAAAGACTTCATCATAGTCCAAGAAAAATTAGACGGCGCCAATGTGGCCGTTCTAAAACAGGACGGGGAACTTATACCAATCTCAAGAAATGGCCACGGTTGTATGGACTCCACCTATGAGCAGCATAGGATTTTTCACCGATGGGTTATGCAGCACCATTCTAAATTCGATTTTCTGCTAGAAGGGGAGAGGCTGTGCGGTGAATGGCTTATCTTGGCGCACGGCACGAGATATAAAATATCCTCTCCGTTGGTGGTTTTTGATATAATAAAGAACGGTGGAATGGATAAAACAGATGGTTATCGCCTGAGCTATGCACAATTTCGAGAAAGACTACCAAATTGGTTCGTTGTGCCTAAATTGCTTCACGCCGGCGGGCCGTGTTCGATTGAATTTGCTATGCAGACGCTTGGTAAATTTGGGCATCACGGCGGCCTGGAAGAAGTTGAGGGGGCCGTCTGGAGAATCGAGCGGGAAAGTAAGATCGACTTTATGGCTAAATTTCTTCGGAGAGATCCATCGACAATAGGGCGATATCTCGGGCACGAAAGCGAAGAGGTCTGGAATGTGGATATCGATCAATTCCGCTCGGATCTACCGTGGGTGGAGGCATGAGCATGTCATGCGGCCAGGTATGCAGGCAGACCTACCGCGTCCGCCATCGTGACGAACTCTTGAAAGCGCAGCGGCAGTACAATCGAGAGCACAGTGCCGCTCTCTCGGCTACCAAGCGGAAGCGTGACGAC
>CAZKWP010000105.1:0-7703 GCA_964556555.1 uncultured Syntrophomonadaceae bacterium | reverse complement strand
AAAAGTTATATCTGGCACCGCCGCTTCCCGAATCCAGGCCCTTTTCCAGGCAATAGGCCAGGGTGGGGCCCATGAAGCCGAAGTGATAGTTGCTGACTTGTTTGGCGCCGTCAGCCACGGGCTCGTTAAACCTGGAACTGAAGCTGCTGAATTTGGTCAAAGACACCAAAAAACTGCAAATTCAGGAGGCGGAAACTCAGATTGCAATTTTGCACAAGACCAAGGCGGTAATAGTTGAAAGGGATCAATACTACTCTAACCTGGAAAAGATTATCGCCAAAGAGCAGCTGAACCTGGACAAACTGAAAGAGGCGCAGGATTACCAGATGTCCTCCCAAATTGTGCGGACCGTGGCCGGGGCTTTGGCCCTGATCCCGGAAATGCATTTAGGGGCAAATGGATTTGGGGGCTCTCCGGAAGTGGTTTTCCAAATCGGCGGTTCCGCCTTATCCAGAGCGGCCTCCATCGGAGCGGACATCTTAAGTATTTTAAGCAGCGCGGCCGCTTACGAGGCCAATCGGGCTTCCATCCTGGCCGGTTTTGACCGGCGTTATGCTGATTGGAAATTGCAGGAACGTTTGGCCAAAAAAGAACTGGAACAGGTTGAAAAACAAATCACTGCCGCTGAGATTCGCAAAGCGATAGCCGAGGCGGACCTGAAAAATCACGAACTCCAGATAGAGAATGCCCAAAAGACGGATGAGTTTATGCGCAGTAAGTTTACCAACCGGGAGCTGTATAATTGGATGGCCGGACAAATCAGTTCGGTATACTTTAGAGCCTATAAATTAGCCCATGAATTTGCCAAGAAGGCGGAGCGCGGCTATCGTTTTGAGCTGGGCAGCGACGACACCTTTATTCAATACGGTTATTGGGACAGCCTGAAGAAGGGGCTGCAGAGCGCGGAACACCTGCTTTACGATTTAAAAAGGATGGAAACCAGCTACCTGGATAAGAATAAGCGGGAATACGAACTGACCAAACACGTTTCGCTGGCTTTATTGGACCCGCTGGCACTGGCCAAGTTCAGGAACACTGGGGTCTGTGATTTTGAATTGCCGGAGGCCTTGTTCGATCTGGACTACGCCGGTCAGTATTTCCGCCGGCTGAAATCGGTAAGCATAAGCCTTCCCTGCATCGTCGGTCCCTATACCTCGGTCAGTGTCAAGCTCTCTCAGGTGAGCAACCGGTACCGCAAAAACACGAACCCCGATAATCTGGCGGGAACAGGCTATGCAGAGGATCCGGGTAATGACGAACGTTTCGTTTACAATGTTGGAGCGATCCAGTCGATCGCGGCCAGCAGTGCTCAGAACGACAGCGGGGTTTTCGAACTGAATTTCCGGGATGAACGGTACCTGCCGTTCGAGGGTACCGGGGCTGTCAGCAGTTGGAGACTGGAACTGCCTCGGGATGTTCGGCAGTTTGACTACAACGCCATCTCTGATGTTATCCTGCATCTCAAGTATACGGCCAGAGAGGGTGGTTCAACCCTGCGCGGCCTGGCGGAAACCACCTTGAAAGACCGTTTGGCGGAAATTAAGCAGCGGCTCAGCCAGGAAGGGCTGCATATCTCAATAAACATGAAACACGACTGCCCGAATGAGTGGCACCAGTTTAAGAAAAACGGCAGCGTTGATTTCAGAATAGATCAATACCGGCTTCCTTACCTGGCGCAGACCGCAGCAGCAGCCATTGAGAATGTGGTTTTCCTGGCGAAGGGGAAAACCGAACCGGCTGACTTTACGGTTAATATCGGCAGCCAAGGATTAAATCTGGCTTGGATGCCGGACTGGAAGCTGTGCAAAGGAAGCAGCGCGGATATTTCCCTGAATGTGCCGTTTGCTCTGTCGATGGCTTCTTTGGAACAGCTGGCGGAACTGGAGGAACTGGTGTTGATTGTAAAATACCGTTTTTAGGCGAAGCTGTTTTCGGATCTGCCTATAGGTGACGTCAAAAAATAGTAAAAAAGCGCATTTTTGAAAGTATCAAAGATGCGCTTTTTTATCCCCCCCAAGGGCTTGTTAGATATTTTTTTTATTATAAAATTTTGACATAAACAATAACAAATAAGAAGATCAACTTATTAGATAAACGAGATAAATAAGGCAAACGTGATAAACAAGATAAATAGCATAACGAGATAACGAGATAAACAAGGATGGTGCATAATGGGAAAAACGGAATGGCAAAGAGCAGTTGATTTTCATGGACATTCTTGTCCGGGTCTGGCTATTGGGTATAAAGCGGTCGAAGCGGTAAAAGTCAAAATGGGTGTTACTTTTTCCTTGGATGAAGAAGTGGTATGCGTTACCGAAAATGATGCCTGCGGTGTGGATGCGATTCAAGTTTTGACCGGCTGCAGTATGGGCAAGGGAAATTTGATCTACAGAGGAACGGGGAAGATGGCTTACAGCTTCTTCAAACGGAAAGATGGCGAGAGCCTTCGCATGATTCTAAAACCGCTTCCAGCAGAAATGGACCGGGAAAAGCGCCAGGCATATCTTTTAAGCGCATCCGTGGATGAGATTTTTAATTTCATGAAGCCGGCTTTCAATCTGCCTGAAACAGCAAGAATTTTTACGTCAGTTGTTTGTGAATCATGCGGCGAAGGCGCGCCGGAGCACAAAATGAGAATACAGGACGGAAAGCAAGTTTGTCTTGATTGCTTTAAGGTTTATAAAAGAGGATGGTAACGGAGCGCAAAAAGGGAGGTCATGATGAATGCTCTTATCCGTCAAGGATCTGGCTTTTTCCTATCCCAGCCGGTCAGTTTTAGACGAGATAAATTTTTCGATCTGCAAGGGAAATTTTCTCGCTGTGCTGGGGATTAATGGCGCCGGGAAATCCACCCTTTTAAAATGTATCAACAAGGTATTAAAACCTTGTGCGGGCACGATTTTTATCCAGAATGACGAGACGGGAAAACTAAGTCAAACAGAGATTGCGAAAAGAATCGGGTATGTAGCCCAGCGCCAGGAAAGTGTCAGTATGACTGTTTTTGACGCGGTGCTGTTGGGAAGAAAACCCTATATTAAGTGGGGGGCTTCCGCGAAGGATTTTGAAATTACCCAGAAAGCTTTAAAAATGCTGGAGCTTGAGGAATACTCTCTAAGATACCTTGATGAATTAAGCGGCGGGGAACAGCAAAAAGTTATCATTGCCAGAGCACTGGCTCAAGAACCAGAACTCCTTTTGCTTGATGAGCCGACCAGCAGCCTGGACCTTAAGAACCAATTGGAAGTTGTCCGGATCATTAAGCGGGTCGTGAAAAACCAGCAGATCAGCGCCGTGGTCAGTATGCATGATTTGAATCTGGCGATTCGCTTTGCCGATAGGTTTCTTTTATTGAAAAACGGCGAAATTTTTGCGGCGGGCGGTTTAGAAGTAATGAATTCGCAAAATATTGAAAGCGTTTATTCGATCCCAGTTAAAATCAATGAAATCGAAGGCATTCCGGTTGTGGTTCCGGTTTAGTTTTGTATTGCAAGAGTGAAGCAAGGGGACGGTTCTTCCGCTTCCCTTGAAGCAAGTGAAGCAAGAGAACCGTCCCCTAGCTTCACTCTTTTCAACGGGCATTGCTGGTCTTAAACCCCCGGAAAAGAAGATACAGGAACAACGGCGCGCCGAGGAAGGAGGTAATCGCTCCAATTGGAAGAATTACCGGGGCGATTATTAGTCTGCCAAATGTATCAGCCAGAATGAGAAGCAGTGCTCCGGCTGCCGCGGAGCAAGGGATGAGATACCGGTAGTCGTTACCGACAAACCGGCGCATGATATGCGGTGCCACAAGCCCTACGAAGCTGATGATCCCCACAAATGACACGGCCACTGCTGCGGCCAGTGAACCAATTCCCATGCTGATCAGCATCACTGCTCTGGTGTTAACTCCAAGACTCCTCGCCGTATCCGCTCCGCTCTCCATAGCATTGTAATTCCAGCGGTTCAGCAAAAAATACACCATTGAAGCCAAGCATACAATCGCTAGAAGCAAAAGCTCCGTCCAGTCCGCTGATCCCAGATTTCCAAAAGTCCAGAACACAACGGAGCTGATTTTTGTTTCGTCCGCAAAATATTGGAGCAAGGTACTGGCGCCGGTAAATAAAGAACTGAGGGCAACGCCAGCCAATATTAGCCCGCCAGGTCCCAAATCCCTTTTAAACTGAGATAAAGCAATCACTACCAAGGTGGATAAGGAACCAAATAAAAAAGCACACATAGTCACGATGTAAGGATTGTTTATGGAAACCGCGGTGGCGGCAGAGTCAGAATTCACGACGCCACCGCCAAACACAATGATGCCCATCGCCGCACCAAAAGCAGCACCCTGTGAGACGCCAAGCGTTGACGCTGATGCCAATGGATTTTGCAAAACGCACTGCATAACTGCACCGGAAACAGCCAAAATAGCGCCGACCACAATAGCCGCCATAACGCGGGGGAGTCTGATGTTCATCACCGCAATCTGGGATTGGGGAGCGCCTTTACCCAAAAAGCTTTTAATTACTTCCGGTATCGGGATTTCCAGGGAGCCGGCGCTCACCGCAAAGAGCCCGATTAGGACAGTCGCCGCAACCGATAGTACAAAAGTAAGCTTTTTTCGCCGGATAAAAGCGTTGTAGGTCTGAAGCTGGTTAATGCGGTCTTTGGACATTTTTATACACCGAGATCAACTTTTCCGTATCCAAGGCCTGCTCCGTTTAGAACCTTAAGATAATTGTCAGCGCCGAGGAAGAACTTAAAGATTTCGTTTGCTTTTTCCTCGAAGTTGATATCCTTAAAATGCTCCGGATAAATTAAGCCTGCCACATAATAGCTGTTGACCAGCGGGATCTCAACGTTGGAGAAATAGCTTGTCGAACTGGGATACTGGTAGATGTTTTCGTTATTCATCGCCTGAAGCTGTCTGTAAAAACCGGGGGTTTTTGCATAGTCCTGCTTGACTAATTCGATCCCGCCGCTGTCGAGGAAAATATACTGCGGATTCCAACCGAGAATCTGCTCTTTGTCGACCAGCACGCCGCCAGCCAGGTTGGTGATGCCAGTTGTCACGTCGTTTGCGGCTATCGCACTGAATACAGCATATTTTGAATAAACGCCTTCTATTCCATGTGCCCCCATAAAAGTTGCGGCTGCCCCCAGAACAGTGGGTTTTGCGGTATTGGGAACATCTGCTGTTCTAGCTGCAAGATCTTTCAGACAATCATCTGTGTAGGTAATAACTTCTTCAGCTCGGTCCGGCACTCCGCAGACATCAGCTAAAAGGCGGAGTGCCTGCTCATAGTCTTCCCCGAAAAGCGTGCCCATTGCTACGGCAATCGTGGGAATGCCGGTTTTTTTCTGGATTTCATCAGCCAACTCAGCGGTATAAGAGCAGAGGATGACGTCCGGCGCAACGGCGATAATTTGTTCGGGATAATAATCTGTAGCACCGGCTGCGTCAGTGCCGACAACGGGCAGGTTTGCCCAAAGGTCTTTGTTGGCGTAGGCATAAGCGGTAACCGGGCTTATTTTATCCGTTGCCATACCTCCAATACCCACTGCTTTTTCCGCAAGGCCGAGATAAGTAATCATGCGCGGTGTATTGCCCAGCGGCACTATTTTTTCAACCGTAGCCGGGATTTCGACAGTACGTCCGACCATGTCGGTAATCGTGCGGGTTTCCGCTTTAGACGAATGCCCTGGTGAAGCCGGATTCTGCACTCCACAGCCGGCGAACATAAAGACTGTAAAGGTAAAAACAACAATTAGTGCAAAAGATATTGATTTTTTCATTGCTTTCCTTTCTTCTCTTTTTTCCCAACGAGAAGTAACAACCTCCGTTGTAATATTCCATACCGCAATTACGTAACAATTTTTGCAGAGTTGTCCTTTTTACACAAGCCTCCCAGGGGGATACACTCTTCAATATACCGTAAATGGGAAATGGAGCTAGAAAATTGGCGGTGAATCACATTAATAGTTTCATTAGCGCTTTGGAAAGTTTAATATAAGAAGAGAATGAAAGGTAAGCGCGGGGCAAAGCTGCGCCGAAGCAGACACCGAAAGAAATAATAAAGACTTGGGTGGGACTTTATGAAAACATCCGGAAATACCATTTAATAACGGGCAGAGGATGAGTATGAACTATACTACGTCATGACCGAAAATGTGAAAAATGCTTCAAGAGCCGATTTAGAAAAACGGCTGCTTTCAATATAAAGCAACTTAAAGCAGGCTGGAGGAAGTTATAAATCTATATCGTTTATGCAAACTAAATTTAGGAGTAGCAAAGGCAAAATTAATGATATTCAGGACTGGAAAGGAGGAAATTAGTGAGTGAGACACTAATCGGGATCTTTTTAACCCTGGGTATTTTGTTGGTGATCATATTATCGGTTCCTATCCATCTGGAATTTTCGGGAGAATACGCGGAGATTTTCAACCTTAAGGGGAGGCTGAGATGGGCTGGCGGATTGTTGAGCATAGAGATAATACGCAGCAAAGGGATGATTTACTGGTCGTTCGGTTGCTTGGGTTTGAAGAAATCCAAACCAAAAAAGAGAAAAACAACCCCAGGTAAAGATGCGCGTCAAGCAGCCAAAAAGAAAAAGCGAGCCAACGCATTTGGCAATTTATCAAGCTTCCTAAACCCACAGCTATTTGCGGCAGTGAAGACCCTATTGCTTAAATTAATCAAGGCATTGCATTTGAACTTCAACCTGGCCGGTACATACGGCTTTGATGATCCATCCCTGACCGGGTTTACGGTGGGTTTGCTGGCAGCCCTTAATACCGGGGGCAGATCGATTGATCTAGATCCTGATTTTACCAGGGAGGTGGTCGACATTCGGGGCCGGATAAGGGGATGGTTTAGCCCCTTGAAGCTTATGGCCATAGGTGCGGTCTTTTTATTAAAGAAGCCAGTCCGAGCCATTTGGTGGTCGAAAATAAGGTTCCACAAAAAACAAAAGGAGGCGGTTCAGTATGCTTAAAGAAAATATGGAATCTTTGGTTTCGCATCTGGAGAACATGGTCCAGGCTAAAACAATCGTCGGAGAACCGATTATCAGCAATGGCAAGACAATCATTCCCTTCATATCCGTCAAGGTAGGTTTTGGAGCTGGCGGAGGGGAAGGCAAGGCGCCGCAGCAGGGAGATGGCAAAGGCGAAGGTGGCGGAGCCGGTCTGAGTATTTCTCCAACCGCTTTGTTAATTATTGATGAAAGCGGGGTCCAGGTCTATTCACTTAACCAAAAAGGGTGTCTGGATAAATTAATGAATTTAGTTCCGGAAGTTATGGCTAAAATGAAGAAGGATGGCGAAGGCAGCTGCTGCTCTTAACTTTCGCGTTGCATAATAATAGGAGTTGGCGATAAAAGGAGTCCGTTACCCGCTAAGTAACGGGCTCCTTTTTTGTTTTAGATTAACTTAAGGTTGTGAACACCCATCAGTGTAAATGGAATAATCATCCTAAACTTTGACCATAATATTATTGCAGCATAAATCGGGCAACGCTGAGGAGCAACCCTACGCTTGCTGTGGCTTATACGGTGAGACGGCGGGCTATGAGTCTGTCGTTTTCTACTTCACCGGTAAGCCCTGTGCGGGTAAACCTCGGGAGTTTGAGGGCAGAGCCCTCAAGGCTTTATGCCACTAACCTGTCTGAAACAGTCATGGCTTTCTTGATAAAATACGTTGAGTTCCATTCCGAGAAATTTTTA
>CAZKWP010000104.1:0-7711 GCA_964556555.1 uncultured Syntrophomonadaceae bacterium | reverse complement strand
CTGACAGCCAGCTTGTTTATAAGCCGGCTGCTTTACTTTATAATGAAGGTAGGTTCAAAACTTCAAAAAGCCTATTTAAATAAAAATCATCTTTGCCAAAGGAAGTGGTGACCAGATGTATATTAGGAAAGTGCTAATTAAATGGATCTTGATAATTAGTATGATTAATGCATCAATATTGCTAAGCGGCTGCAACTTAAATATGAATGATAACCCTGGACCTTTCTCTTCGCCACCTGCAACCAAAAAGTATCCGGCGGCGGTAATGATTGGCATAACAGCAGATAATTCGAGGAATACAGTGAGTAACACGACTTCCCCTTTCCCATCTGGACAAACGCTGTATTTTTCAGTACGGAGTTTTGGGGGATTTGCGGTAAAGGAACTTTATGCTGAAGTAACAGAATTACCTGAGATGGATGAGAAGCAAAAAAAGGTAATTTACGATTGCACTATTCCGGTGGAAACCGGAAAACATGACGCACTTGGATCAATCCCCGGTCTTGGACCAGGAGAATACGAAATAACCATTTACCGTTTTAGCGAAGATATTGCGGCAAGTCGTTTTAAAGTTGACGGGGGGATCATTGATGGCAGCAATAATTGATATCAAACCAGGAGAAACAGAAATATTTCGTAAACCAAGGGCTAAGAGATACTATCTGATAGCAGGGGTTATTGCTTTATTCTCAATTGTTGGTTTAGCGATTTTTCTGGTTACCTGGTCTTCTCATTTCCCTGCTTTTTTACTCAATTATCATACAACCGTACTGATGAATCTTTCGGGGATCATTTTACTCCTGGTCATAATTCTGATAATCATCATTAACGTCCGGGAATCAAGGGGGCATATTGTTCTAACGAGCAAAAGGTTAATCATTCCATCAACCAAGAAACCTTATTTTATTGAAATTCCATTTACAAAAATCAAAGAATGGAGTCTGGGGCGTTCTCCGCTTGAAACGATAAGTGGGTGCGGAAGCATTTGGATAGTGCTTAATGGAGAGTCTTATGAAGATTGTCTTGCAGGTCCTCTGCCGTGGGAACAGGCGGAGTTTTTATATCAATTGATTAATAAAGAAAAGGGATTAACAAATTGAGAGATAAAGATTTAAAGATGAAAGATTTCAATATATCAATCCCTGGCCCTGAAAAATAAAATACCTCCTTCACTTTTCTGCTGGAAACAGATCGGAAAGAGGTAATTTTTAAATTTTATGTTAAGCAAGACCGTTACGTTGAAACACCATGTTTCTGCATTGACGGTTTTAGGTGTTTACCTTGCGGTTAGTTTCCTCCAAGGTAAACAATCTAAGCTTTTTTAAATACTGGGTTGGTGCCGAAGACCGGAGTCGAACCGGTATGTCCGAAGACAACGGTTTTTGAGACCGCCGCGTCTGCCTATTCCGCCACTTCGGCATTATTTTGATAAAAATTACTTACGAAGTATAGCACACGAATTCTTTGATGTCAACTTCAGGCGGCATAGTGGAAACTTGATTTAAATTAGGTAACAAAGTAAAATTAATGAAACCTATTGCCACCGAGCGTTCATTATAAAAGCGAAACGTCATAAAAAGTGTGAGGATACGATGAAATATTATTCTACGAATATCGAAAGTTTATATAAAACCTTGGACACCAGCCCAGACGGCCTGGATCAGTCGCAGGCCGAGTTGAGACTGGACCAGTACGGAAAGAACAAACTGGCGGAGGGTAAGAAAAAAAACCTGGCGCAAAAATTCATAGAGCAGCTGACCGACCCGATGATCATCGTTTTAATTGCGGCGGCTATTGTATCCGCAGCGGTGGAGGAAATTGCGGATGCGGTAATTATCCTGGCTGTGGTGGTTCTGAATGCCGTTTTAAGCGTGTACCAGGAGGGTAAGGCGGAAAAAGCGATTGAAGAGCTGCAAAAGATGACCTCTCCCTATTCCAAATTAAGAAGAAACGGGGAGGTCGTAAAAGTTAAATCAGAAGAAATAGTTCCCGGGGATATTGTACTTCTGGAAGCCGGGGATGCGGTGCCCGCGGACCTGCGCCTTATTGAAGGATCCAGCTTAAAGATTGAAGAAGCCTCGCTGACCGGAGAGTCGGTGCCAGCCGAAAAATTCGCCCGGACTATTGAGGCTGACCCGGATACGGACGAGGTCACGCTGGGAGACCGATTCAATATGGCTTATTTAGGGACGAGTGTGGTGTACGGCCGGGGCGAGGGCGTGGTAGTCGGGACCGGCATGCAGACGGAAATGGGGAAGATCGCAAGCATTATTTCTAACGTTATTGAAGAAAAGACGCCTCTGCAAATTAACCTGGCCGGGTTAAGCCGGGTGCTCAGCATAGGGGTACTGGGAATCTGCGTCTTTATTTTTGTTTATGGTGTAATGTCCACCGGCGGTTTGGCTGGCGGCCATTTGTTCGAAATGTTTTTAACCGCCGTCAGTCTGGCGGTGGCGGCCATACCGGAAGGGCTGGTCGCTGTGGTAACGGTGGTTTTGTCGGTTGGGGTTACCCGGATGTCCAAGAAAAATGCTATTATCCGTCGGCTGACCGCGGTTGAGACCCTGGGCTGCACGCAGGTAATCTGTTCAGACAAGACCGGCACCTTGACCCAAAATAAAATGACGGTAGTAGACACTTATGGAAATTCCCGGCAACTGGCGGTTTCGATGGTTTTATGCAATGACGCTGCGCTTTCCGAAGATGGCCGGGATATAATCGGTGAGCCAACCGAATGCGCGTTGGTGCAGCATGCTCTAAGCAATGGAATCAGGAAAAAAGATTTAATAAAAGAAACCCCGCGGATATTGGAGCTGCCGTTCGATTCCGACCGGAAGATGATGTCTACCGTGCACCAGGCTCCCAATGACAAGTTAGTGCAGTACACTAAGGGAGCGCCGGATGAACTGCTTAAGGCCTGCACGCAGATGCTGACTGCCGAAGGTCAGGTTGTGTTTCTGGACGATAAACTGCGACAGCAGATTATGGCCGAAAATAAAAGGATGGCCGACCGCGCGCTGCGGGTATTGGGTTCGGCGCTGAAAGAAATCGACCAGCTGCCCAGTCAGCCTTCCCCGGAAAGCATGGAAAGGGAGCTGACCTTTATCGGTCTGGTCGGGATGATCGACCCGGTCCGGCCGGAAGTGCAGCCGGCCATTGATAAATGCCGGCGTGCTGGCATCCGGCCGATTATGATCACCGGGGACCATAAAGATACGGCCGTGGCGATTGGCAAAGAATTAGGGATCATCAGCCATGCGGGTGAAGCGATTACCGGCGCCGAGCTCGCCAAACTTTCCGACCGCGAGTTGGAAGACCGCATTCAGGACTTCTCGATCTATGCGCGGGTACAGCCGGAGCATAAGTTGCGGATTGTAAACGCCTGGAAAAAACGCGGGAAGATCACCGCCATGACCGGGGACGGCGTGAATGACGCGCCGGCGTTGAAATCAGCGGATATAGGCGTGGGGATGGGCATTACCGGCACCGACGTATCCAAAAGCGTTTCCGATATGGTGCTGGCGGATGATAATTTTGCCTCGATCGTTTATGCGGTGGAAGAGGGCCGAAGGATTTACGAAAACCTCCAAAAGGCAATCCAATTCCTGTTATCCTCCAATTTAAGCGAAGTAATTGCTATATTCATTGCCACGACTTTAAACTTCCGTCTGCTTTATCCCATACACATTCTCTGGATCAATCTAATCACGGACACTTTCCCGGCGATCGCCCTGGGGATGGAGGATGCGGAAGAAGATATTATGGAGAAGGAGCCCCGAGACCCGGCGGAAAGTATTTTTGCCAATGGACTGGGTAGCGGTTTGATTTATCAAGGCGTTCTAATTGCTGCTTTGACCCTGGGTTCGTTCGGGATCGGCGTTCAGCAGTCCCAGGCTATCGGAGTGACTATGGCCTTTTTAACCATGTCGCTGTGTGAAGTATTCCATTCTATAAATATGCGCTCCCGAACCAAATCCATATTTCGGCTGAAAACCCATAATAAATATTTGTTTGGGGCGATGATGTTTTCTTTCCTGCTGACACTGATGGTTATTTACCTGCCGGGGCTTAATACCGTTTTTAGGTTGGTTGCGCTCTCCGCCAACGATTTCTTGTTGGCTGTCGGACTTTCCTTGGCGATTATACCGCTGGTGGAAATCGTGAAATTGATTTCTTCCTTAAGAAGGAAGAAACATTGAGATATGATAAGCGGAAACTAAACTAAGAGAAGGATCAATACGGGAGTTTCCGTTTGCAGCAATCCGGAATATAGTGGTTAAGAATAAAGAGCCTCGATTACTCGGGGCTCTTAGTTATGGCGTGAATTTTGGTCAGTTGATTAAGTGATTTAAGTGGACTAAGCAGCGATTACTTAGCATCTGCCGATACTATTAAATTTACCAGAGAAGAAAAACAGGAAAAAGATAATTATGATGATCCACCAAAAGTTTAAGCCGCCACTCCGGCCAAATAAGTCTGCATTACCGGACACCCTAGATCCCTCCTCATTTAGATATTACTGGTTGATTATTTACATCTTATTAAACCGCTTCTGAAATGGTGCGTGTTTTTGGCTGCATCCCCTCTTATTTCCTAAAAATTTACCAAATTGGTCATAAGGAAATTATTTGTTAAAAAATAAAATGAGTTCCATTTAAGGTTTTGAATACTTCTATTTCATATGCTTCTCTTTTAGTAACCAGCGGGTACCGGTTTTCATAACATATTACGAAAGATATGGACCTATTGAATGGAGGGTTCTAATGCATGCATAAAATTGACCAGTGTGAAAATGACGTGGGGAAATCTTCCGCTGGTGTTTCATGGTTAGATGAGACTATTGAGGTTGAAATCATGGGAGAAAAACCAACTGTGGCTCCCACTTTTAAGCCGACTAAACCACCACCAGTGCAAAAACCCACGCAGGGACCGGTACAGCAGAAGCCAACACAAGGGCCAGTGCAACAAAAACCAACCCAGGGACCGGTAAAACAGCAGCCTCCGGTTTATTTAAAACCAACACAAGCACCGTCTAAAAAATTGAAGCCAACCATAGCCCCACCGCGGAAATTAAAGCCGACACAGGCTCCGGTGGAACAGAAACCGACGCAAGCCCCGGTAGAGCAGAAACCGACTCAGGGCCCAATACAACAGAAACCCACCCAGGGGCCGGTGCAACAGAAGCCAACGCAAGCTCCAGTAGAACAGAAACCGACGCAGGCTCCGGTACAACAAAAGCCGACTGAGTCTCCGGTACAGAAGAAGCCGACTCAGGCACCGGTTGAGCAGAAACCGACCCAAGGCCCAGTACAACAAAAACCTACTCAAGGGCCGGTGCAACAGAAACCTACTCAGGGCCCAGTCCAGCAAAAGCCGACGCAAGGACCTGTTGAACAGAAACCAACGCAAGGACCGGTGCAGCAAAAGCCGATACAGGCACCTAAAATTGAGTATCCGGTGCAAGAACTGCCGATTGAGTACCTGCCGCCGGTTCAACAGCAAAAACCGACGCAAGGTCCAGTAGAGCAGAAGCCGACTCAGGCACCGGTGGAGCAGGTTAAGCCAACCCAGGCTCCCTTGAAGGACTATCCTAAACAAGAACTGCCGGTTGAGTATATGCCGCCGGCACAGCAAAGGCCGACCCAAGGCCCAATACAGCAGAAACCGATTCAGGTACCTTGGCGACAAACTAAACCAACCCAAGCTCCGGTGGAGCAGGTTAAGCCGACTCAGGCTCCGGTACAGCAGAAACCGACTCAGGCTCCGAAACAGACCAAGCCTACGCAGGCACCCTGGCAACAGATGCCTTGGCAGCAGCATCCGCAGCAAGAATGGTCCGACGACCTGTGGGCGGGAGAGGATAAATACGTCGATCTTCCTCCCTATTCCGATGAATTTGACCAAAGGATGCATTGGGATAAAGCGCCTTATGCAAACCTGCCGGAGGAGTTTGAAGAGGATCAACTTCGTCGGCCCAAACAAAAACAGGGATCTTGGTCCGACCAGCAGTGGCAAAAGCCGTTCCCGGTAGATTTGGCAATTTTGCGTGACGATTTAAGCTGGCAGGCTAAGGCCATAGACTATTATTTCAAAACAGCTGAGGAATTAAATGATAGTTACGGCGAGTTCTTCCAGAATAAGGGGAAAGAGGAAGTCAGATGTTTTAAGCAGGTCCTGAATTTGTTCAATAGTCTAAATGATGTTGGGTACGGGAAAATACCGCAGCAATCCCTGGAAGAATTTCTGGATTGGGAAACGGGTTCAAAATATTGGGATGACTATCTGGATGACGGTTTACCCGGCTCGAAAGAATCCGGGCAAAAGCAAAAACAGTCGGATGCCCGACAGCGTCCGCGGGGCGGATTCTTTTGCCCGCCCGGAGGGTATCCTCGTTCCCGTATGGTCAACAAACCCAAAGTTAGAGCCTGCTTAACCGGCGCAGTTCAAATGGTAGCTGAAGCGATTACCATTTATGAAGAGCAGATTAGACACCTTGGGCACCCCGTGGCCCGGAATCTGTTGGTCCGGATTTTAATGCATGAAAAGGAAGTCCTGGCTGAATTAACCGAAAAGCTGCTGGAAGTGCTGCCTAAAGAATCTTAAGCCAGGCAATGCGCTTTTGCTTAAAATTAGCCAGCAGCGAACTGATAGAAACGCACGAGAGAAGGCATACGCTCTTTTTGCGCGGCGTTTATAAGTCGCTGGCAATAAGTGGACAAATGACAATTAATAAGCTGATGGCGATCAATAAGCCAAATAGTAATAAGAGAAAGACTCCAACCCGAATGATTATGCTGTCCGGGTTGGAGTCTTTTTATGGGTCCCTGGGGGAATGGCTGAAAAGGATTTTTGTCACAGCATAGCGAATGTAGTTAGATTGAATGCAGTTTAAATTGTACGCAATATTAAACAGTTTCAATCAGTTGAGTTAGCCTTAAAACGATCTTAAAAGATGAGGTAAGCTTTAAACAATGCTTAGACGCAATTCCGATACAGCTGCATAGAAAGAGGTTTCCACTTATGCAAACCATCATCCAGATGTGCGGAGATCCAACCGTTGATTGGTTTAGAATAGTAAATGAAGACGTAATTGTTCGGGGAGGAGTTTATTACTGGAAGAAACAGCCGGAAGAAACCAAGGTTAGGCTTAGTTCCAAACCCGGCGGTTCAGCCATGGTGCTGCAGCTTTTAACCGCCATGATTCCGGCCGGTCTCGCCACGGTTCAGGGGGCCACCTTAGACGAAGAATTGCTCAGCCGACCGAAAGACAATCGGATTACCACCTCCTGGACATCCTGGCGGCAATTCCCCAATCCCGGTTTTCAGCATTCCGCTTATCGATTAGACAAATGGCACGAGTTTGAGCCCGGTTTTTGGGATTACCCTTCAGCCCGACTTAAAGGACGAGCAGATTTATTGATCATTCAGGATAGCGGTCTCGGTTTTCGAGAGTGCGCGGCTGGCTGGCCGGAGTCTTTGGGGGATGAATCCAAAGCTGTTTTGCCCCGGGAGATCATTTATAAGCTGGGTCAGTACAATGAAAACCAGTCAAACCCGCTTTTGGAACGGATCGCCGAGTTAGGTCTAGCGGATAGGACCACCATGGTTACTACCTTAAGCGATTTGCGTTCCTGCGCGGTCAAGATCGGGGTCTCTTTATCCTGGGAACAGATGCTGGAGGAGGTAGTCTCCGCGGTTTTTAATACCAATT
>CAZKWP010000103.1:729-7816 GCA_964556555.1 uncultured Syntrophomonadaceae bacterium | reverse complement strand
TGGGGCCTGGCCGGGGTCAGCGCCGGCTATTTTGGGAAACTCTTTCCGACCGCCCGTAAAGGACCGATGGTTGTTTTCCAGTTCGCCTGGGGCTACCTTTTTGGCTGTATCATGAATATCTGGACCTGGACCGCGTTTATTACACCCTTGAACTGGCATTCCTTTCTGGTCACTTACGCCGCCAGCTTCTGGTTTGACACCGTGCATGGGGCCGGCAATGTTCTTTTCTATCTATTCTTTGGCACCAGCGCGATTTCTATATTGCAAAGGATAAAAAGAAAGTTTGAGATAAGCCGCCTGCCGGCACAGCATCTGGATGACCCCCGTTGACCAACCTTACCCTGGTCGGAAAGAAGTCGAAGGAAATGCAGATATTGGCAAGACAGGCAGGAATATAGTGTAATATCGCGAATTAATCGTTAAGAAAATTCTACTGGGTTTAACCTTGGAAAAGGATGAGCAACAACATGGAATTTACGGCCATTGATTTCGAAACGGCAAACCACAGCAAAGACAGCGCCTGTGCCATCGGCATCGTTGTTGTGCGAAATCTGGAAATCATAGAGACCCGGTATCACTTAATCCGTCCGCCGGATATGTACTTTAGTCCCTTCAATATCAGCATCCACGGGATAAGACCGCAGGACGTTTGGGACAAACCCAATTTTTACGAGCTTTGGACAGAAATAAAGCATTATTTCGAGAACCGCATTGTTATAGCGCATAATGCCAGTTTTGATATGAGTGTGCTGCGTTATAGCCTGGACCGTTATGGGATAAACTATCCTCTAATGCGCTATTCCTGCACTATGCGGATGGCCAGGAGACATTGGCCGGCCCAGCCCAGCTATCGATTAACCTCAGTTGCCGAGCTGCTGGGGATCACCTTTCAGCATCACCATGCCTTGGAAGATGCCCAGGTCTGCGCCCAGATTGCGGCCTCTATTGCCCGAAATCGCGAGGTAAGCTCCTGCAGCGAATTAGTCCAGGGGTTAGGTTTAAATTTTGGATATTTGTAAAAGCTTGAACGGAAGGGTACTAGCTGAACCAAGGATTAGGTATCTTTAAGCTGGGTCTATCACGCCGAAATAAATGGTATAAGATTTAAATTTAATATTTTAAAGGGGGTATCAGCATGTCGATAACCATCTACTCGACAAGGACGGCTGCCCTTACTGTGCCAAAGCCTTAAAATCACTCCAAGAAGAAGGCGCATCTTTCAAAGAAATCAACCTTTCCCGAAACCCAGCTCAGATTGGGGAACTGGTTCGGCTGTCCGGGGGCAGAAAGGTTCCGACGCTGGTGGAGAATGACCAGGTAACGGTAGGATTTGCTGGGGGAGGATGAGGGGTATAAGTACCTGGCAGTTTACTGGGTTCAGGTGGTTCAGGTTTGTAACAATCCGCCGTTGACCGCACACCCTTGATTAATTTCTATTACTTGATTAATTTCTATTAATAATTAAGCGCAAGGTTTGCGCAATATTTCCGCAAGGTTTGCCAGTCCCGGGCTTTCGAGATTTTGAAAGCCTCTCTTTCTTCATGATCAAAGTTCCAAATTTTATTTCTGACATAGATATACCGCCATAAATCCGTCAATATACTCTTTTTCAAGGATACTGAACCCGGCCTGGGTGAGTAATCCTTCCATGATCCAGGCATAGGTGTAGTATTCATCCCGTATGGAGGTTTCGGTATCCGCCGCTGTTTCGGATCCGGCCGCCTGCCTCAGTCCATCAACCCATTGATCAAAAAATGCGGCGTAATGGTCCGGGTTAAAGGAAAAAACGATGTCCCGAAGGTAGAATTTGCCGCCGGTCTTCAGCAGGCCATGGAGATTCTTCAAAGCGATGAGCTTCCAAAGATCCGGGAGGTGGTGCAGGGCTAGCTGAGATACTGCTGCATCGAATGGTTCTCCTTTGTGAGCGTAGCTGAGAAAACCGGCCTGTAGAAAATCAAGGTTTTGGAGACCTTTAGCCAAGGCTTTGCGTTTGGCATATTCAATCATGGGAACTGATACATCCAGGGCTATAACCTTGGCGCAGTATTTTGCTGCTTCCATTGAAAACGCGCCGGTTCCGGCCCCGATTTCCAGGAGCGTGGCGGATGGAGGCGGAGCAAGGACCTTTATGATGCTCTTGCTTTCTGTTTCGACGTCGCGGATTTTACTCATCCGTTCATCATAAGCCTGGACCTCTGAAATATCGGCGAAATCAACCCCGGCAAACTTTCTCTCATTATATTGCCATTTTGGAATTTGCTGCATAAGTCAGCCCTCCTATGAAATCCAACGTTATCATTTAATACTGTTCCCGCTTAACCCCTGAAATCTAGTTTCTTTGAAAGCATTATAGCATAGGCGAAAGGAATGCAGGATTCAGCATAAGCTTTCCATAAATTGATCTTCATTAGATTGATTTTCATTGCTCATAAAGCTAATACCGCTAAATAATGATTGACAGGATTAATGAATAAGGTTAGAATTTTCTTCAGATATATGAACTATTATTCAAGTGTTCATATGAACCACAATTTTTATCCTGGCATTTTAAATCAACCATAACCATAAATTTAATCCTTTAGCAAAGCTGGTGAGCAGTCAGTGAAAAAAATCTTATTCAAAAAAGATCAAACCTTAGATAAGTGCGACTGCGAGGTGATACATCAGGACGTTGTATCGCGCGTCAATGCGAAACTGCCGGCCAATGAAACATTTTATGACCTGGCGGAATTGTTTAAAGTCCTGGGCGATCCCACCAGGGTTAAGATTTTATGGGCCTTGGACGCAGCGGAAATGTGTGTTTGTGATATCGCTTATTTATTGAATATGACGCAATCCGCGATTTCCCACCAGTTAAGGGTACTGAAGCAGGCCAGTCTGGTGAAGAGCCGACGGGAAGGGAAGATTGTTTTCTACTCCTTAGAAGACGAACATGTAAAGCAGATTTTTGAACTCGGGTTGATCCACATTTCTGAGGAAAGCTAATAGGTATGGAGGAGCAACGATGTTTAAGAAGGAGCAAAACACTGAAGCAGCCGCTGCCGCCAAAGCTAAATCAGTCAATGATGGAGCGCAAATGATCCTCCTTGATGGCAAGGGAGAGTTGAGTGGGGCCGGCCAGACCGCTGAAGCAGCGGCCGGTCAACGGGAAAAGGGCTATAAGAGCATCATTCGGCTAGAAGGGCTTGGGTGCGCAAATTGTGCCGTTTTAATAGAAAAGGAGATTAATAAACTGGCCGGAGTTGAATCCGCCGCAATAGATTTTGTGCACCAAAAGCTTTACCTTCAAACAGATTTAAAAGCTAATTTGACGCGGTTGATGGCCAAAATAGAAGACATTGTAAAAAAGATAGAACCGGGTGCTCAGGTAATAATGGATGCTGACGCTGATTTTGAGCGCCACGATCAAGTCCCGACCGGCCGGCTGATCCTGGGTGGAGCCTTATTTATTGCCGCTTTGGCTTTAAGCTTGCCGCAGTGGCTGGAATTGACGCTGTATTTCATCAGCTACGCGATTGTGGGCGGCGGGGTGGTTTTTCGTGCCCTCAAGGGTATCGTCCGCGGCCAAATTTTTAGTGAACACTTCCTGATGAGTGTGGCCACCATCGGGGCTTTCTTAGTCGGCGAGTATCCCGAAGGGGTGGCGGTCATGTTATTCTACCTGGTCGGGGAGATGTTCCAGGATCGGGCTATAGACCGTTCGCGCAAATCAATCGCAGCCCTGCTGGATATAAAACCGGACTATGCCAACCGGCAGGTCGGCAGTGAGCTTGAAAAAGTATCCCCGGAAAAAGTGAAGACAGGCGACCTGATCATCATAAAACCAGGTGAAAAAGTCCCCCTGGATGGCAAGGTGCGTACCGGCCAATCCTGGGTAGACACCTCAGCCTTGACCGGTGAATCCCGGCCACGGGAACTAAAGCCAGGGAACGAAATTTTAAGCGGATTTATCAACCAAAGCGGGGTTTTAACCGTTGAAGTAACCAAGCCATTTGGTGAATCTACGGTCTCGAAAATCTTGGATCTGGTGCAGAATGCCCGTCACCGCAAAGCATCTGCGGAAAACTTTATTACTAAATTTGCCCGGTATTATACCCCGGCCGTGGTCTTTTGCGCCCTGGCCCTGGCGCTGATTCCCCCTTTGTTTATAGAAGGGGCAGTTTTTGCGGATTGGACCTATCGCTCCCTGGTATTTTTAGTCATATCATGCCCTTGTGCGCTGGTAATCTCCATTCCGCTGGGATTCTTTGGCGGTTTGGGCGGAGCATCCAAACAGGGGATCCTAATCAAGGGCGGCAACTACCTGGAAGCTTTGAACCAGGTGGAAACAGTGGTTTTTGATAAGACCGGCACCCTGACCGAAGGCGTCTTTAAAGTTACCGGGGTAAACCCCCAAAACGGTTTTACCCCGACGGAACTATTAGAGTATGCAGCTTATGCCGAAAGCCATTCCAGTCACCCGATTGCCTTGTCTATAATCAATGCTTACCACAGCCTGATTGATTTAAAACGCATTGAAAAATACACCGAAATTGCCGGACAAGGGGTGCAGGTCCGGCTAAACGGTCAGGAAGTCTGGGTTGGCAACACCCGGTTGATGGCCAGTGGAAATATTCAGTGCCGGTATAATGAAGCGGAGACACCAGGTACGGTGGTCCATGTAGCCGTAAACCAAAAATATGCCGGTCACCTGATCATCTCTGATGAAGTGAAAGCAGACGCTGACTTGGCCATTAAAGAATTAAAATCGCTCGGCATTAATAATATAGTCATGCTGACCGGCGATTTAAAACGGATTGGCGCTAAGCTGGGAAAGCAGCTAGGTTTCGATACAGTCTATGCTGAATTGCTGCCAACGGATAAGGTAGAAATACTGGAATGGTTAATGGAACGGAAGCGCTCCCCTAAAGGAAAGATCGTCTACGTCGGGGATGGCATCAATGATGCCCCGGTTTTGGCCCGGGCGGATATCGGTATCGCCATGGGCGGCTTGGGTTCAGATGCAGCGATTGAAGCGGCGGATATCGTATTTATGAATGATGAACCCTCCAAGCTGGCTGCGGCGATCAAAATCGCCCGTAAAACCCGGCGGGTGGTTTATCAAAACATTTTCTTTGCCTTAGGGGTGAAAGCGGTCTTATTGGGCTTAGGCGCAATGGGGATTGCTACGATGTGGGAAGCGGTGTTTGGGGATGTGGGGGTAGCCCTGATCGCTATTTTTAATGCGATGCGAGTTATGAATACTGACGATCTATAGCAAGCGGATATTGCATTTTCCCCTGGGAGGATTCATCCTTTTTAGTCCTGAACCCGCACTTTTCCCAAAATTGAGCGGCTTCCGGCCGCGCGTAAAGTGTAATGAAACTATATCTGTTTTGCATTGTAATCCAGGCTTTAACCAAATCAACAATCTTGATTCCCAAACCTTGACGCCGAAGCGGCAGCGCCAGGACCAGGTAGTCTACCTTAACCCACCGTATTTCAGCTGTGGCTTCCTTTGTGTTCTCCCAAAAATGCAGACGCAGATACATGTCCGGCGGAGATTGTGCGGAGCCTGAATAATTATCGAGACTCTGCACAATATATCTTTGGTCCGTTTCGATAAACGCCAGCAGTCTTTGCCCCAGAACGGGTTCTATCTGGCCAGCCAACTGCTGCCAGCTGATTAGGTCCGGAAAAGAGGAAGCCAATGAGGCCAAAGGGGGATTAAGGCAAACTGGGCTGGGATCCATTTAAATCTGCCCCCTACAATTATTTAGGTTAAATTTAATTGTGTTATTTAATTATAGGTCTTGGCCTAGGGGGAAAAAGTCGAAATATAGCGGCGTTTAGAAATTGTATTATTTCAAGCTGAATTAAATAAACCAGCTCAGTTCCCTAGTTCAAGATAAGCCTGACCAACTGTTGTCAGAATTTTCTCTGGCTTCCGGGGTGCCGGATGTGTGTCAAACAGAGATTAATGGTATAATATAACTATAGGTACTCATATTTAATCGCATAATCGCCTTGGAACTAAATGAATAAGGCTGGCTGCTGGTTGATGGCAACTGGAGGGAGGGGTCAAAATGCTCGATGCTTTTTTGCCGATGACGACCCATCTGGAAGAGATAACCAATGCGCTCAGACAAACTCTGGAAACCCCAATCGCCATGAATCCCGTTAAAAGAAGGGAACAGGTAGACTTTTATACCCGGACCTACTGGTGGAGAACCGACACCACCAATCCGATTGTGCGCGGGCAAGGCTCCTTTAGCAATGTGCAGCTGCAGATGGAGTTTGATATCCAGGAGAAAAGAGTGGGCATTGATTTTCTTTGTATTCCGGATGCGCATAAAGGGCAGGGCAAGGGTCAGGTGATCATGAATAAGATCCTGGAAATCGCGGAGCAATTAGGCTATCAGACGGTTAAAATCGATGCCCAGGAAAGCAGTGTCCCGTTCTGGCTAAAAGCCGGTTTTGAAGACTTGCACCCGGAAAGTTCCCGTTTTCCTAAGCCCATGCGTTACCAGATTAAGCACTGTTCCCGAAAGGCAGATTATTATATTTCCAGGTAAGTTTAAGCTTTTATCCAAAAAATGATAAAGAGCAGTGTTCATAATTTTGAAGCAATATGCTATAATATAAATGAAGGCAGGAGCGAAAAATGAAAGAGGGTTTCTACGGAAACCAAATAAAAGCAAAGGGAGGAGGGTTTACCGGCGAGTTTGCGGTCTACACATCTCTGGTAAAGGATATTAAACGGAACGAGTAAGCAACAGGTTCTTTGATTCAACTAGGTCCGTTAGTACTAGAAAACCGTGAGAAGTGAGGTATCAAGCAGAAGAAGTCGGTATCCTCAGGTGGATTAATTTCGTGACAAACCAAACAGAATATAGCGTAAACGGTGAGAGACCGTCTTGGCTAAAATGCTTCCAGTAGGCTTGAGGAGGAAGCGTGCAGACCCGCCCCGCGGGTGATCCAGGACGGTCTCTATGTATGTATGCAAGTGTGAAGCAAGGGGACGGTTCTTCTGCTTCATTAAAAATGAAGCAGAAGAACCGTCCCCTTGCTTCACTTAATTCATTAAATTAATCTTTAATGATTAATT
>CAZKWP010000103.1:0-719 GCA_964556555.1 uncultured Syntrophomonadaceae bacterium | reverse complement strand
GATACAAACAGAACCGTCCCCATTGTTTCCATTGTTTCATTGTTTCTTTGTTGAACCAGTGCGTTGCCCTTGGTGTCTTGCCTGGTGCCTTAATTAATCTTTGATGGTTAATTTTACGGCGATCTCGTCACAGTTGGGGAATTTGATGCAGTTAACGCAATCAACCCAGACTTTCTGGGGAAAAATCTCTTTGGATACGATTTCGAAACCGCATTTTTGGAAAAATTCCTGTTTATAGGTAAGGGCAAAAACTTCACTGATGTTTAACTGAACAGCTTCAGCGATCAGGTATTCCACAATGGTTTTGCCAATGCCGGTTCGGGCTGACATCGGGTCAACCGCCAAAGAACGGATTTCACTCAGATTTTCCCACACAATATGCAGAGCGCCGGTGCCCACAATTTTTTGGTCTGCGTCTTTAGCCACCACAAAATCGCGCATGAATTCATAAAGGGAGGCCAGTGGGCGGGGCAACAGCACACCTTCCTGCGCGTAAGTATTGATCAGGGTAAATATAGCGGGGATGTCTGCGGTAGTTGCTTTGTGTAGAGTTATTATGGATCCCAAATGATCATCTTCTTTCTTTGTTTTAACGGATTGTTTACAGTTATAATCATTTTAGTCAAACATTTTTTGAACATTTTAGCAAGCATTTATTTATAATTTAACTCAAGTTTCGCACCCAGAAAACCCAAAGCAAACGGCAATAAATCTGAGGT
>CAZKWP010000102.1:0-8022 GCA_964556555.1 uncultured Syntrophomonadaceae bacterium | reverse complement strand
GACGTACATGGTAAGTTTCATCATCGACCTTGCTGACCAAAGTCTGGGTGGCATCAAACATGGAAGCACAGGTAAGACCCACAATATCAGAAGACACATATTCTTCCTCTGTATAGGCAAATATTTCAGAGGATGCTGCCTTCATGGCTGCATTAATTTTTTCCTCAGTTATATCTTTCCCTTTGACAACTGCAACAAAGTTAATAAAAACGCCTACCGGAACCGGTACTCGAACTGCCGAACCAGTAAGTTTACCGTTCAGCTCAGGAATAACTCTGCCAACTGCCTTGGCTGCCTCTGCTGTAGATGGTACGATATTGACTGCAGCAGCTCGGGAGCGACGCAGATTACCTTTGCGTTGGGGAGCATCTTGGAGCATCTGTGTGGCTGTGTAGCCATGTACCACGGTCATAATCCCGCTTTGGATTGGAACCAAATCATTCAGCACCTTAACCATTGGAGCTAATGCGTTAGTAGAACAGGATGCCGCCGATATAATACTATCTTTCCTTGTCAACACATCCTCATTGACACCGTAGACGATGGTAGGTATATCTGTTCCGGCGGGGGCAGAAATAATTACTTTTTTGGCTCCTGCATCAATATGAGCTTTTGATTTTTCTTTGGACAGGTATGCACCAGAGCATTCCATCACCACATCAATATCTAATTCTCCCCAAGGCAGTTTGGATGTATCAGCTTCTTTAAAAGCCGAAATCTTTTTGCCATCTACCATAAGATAGCCATCGCCGTGCTCAACTGTTTCTGCCAGTTCATAGGTCCCTTGGGTAGAATCATATTTAAGTAAATACGCTAGCACATCCGAACTGGTTAGGTCATTTATACCGACGATTTCAAAATCATTACTGCCAAACATTTGTCGGAAGGCTAACCGCCCGATGCGTCCAAATCCATTGATTGCTACTTTTATTGCCATGTTTATGACCTCCTAATTTTTTATTGACCAATGAAATGCAGAATCAAGCTAATGATTTGTGGGAAAAGTGTCATAACAATAACCGCACGAAGAATCTGCAGGATAATCACATCGGTATTCTCTACACCCATATCCGATGAAATCAAAGCCATGTCCGAAGCCCCTGCAGGGGTCGTTATAAGCATTGCTTCCTTTCTGGTAAAGCCACAGGTTTTACTTAGTACTATCCCGGTGATAAAACAGTTAGCCATATAGCCAACAATTATAATTAAAATCGGAATCAAAAGATCCCTTAGATCCAACACATCTGACATAACAACCGTGCTCCCTAAATAGCAGCCGCTAAGAATCTGGGCGAACTTTTTTAATGGTTTCGGCAGGTATGCAAAGTCAAATCTGAGTTTCAAAATAAGTACTGAGATAATAGCAAAGACAAAAGTACCAGCAGGAATAACTGTCATATTCCCTAATAGGCCGAATACAGTTGCAACAATCAAAGCACAGATTATGGCCTGCCAGGATTTTGTTTTGGATTTCTGCCGTTTTTCTGTATAAGCTTCTCTGTCATCATTTTCTTCTAAGTTATTTCTCCTGTTATCATAGATTAAGATCAATGAAGGAAATACTCCTATCCCTAGAATCTGACGTATGATCTGCATAACGGCAACCTTTGGCCCATCTGCTCCCATAACAGCAGCAATAATCGGCGTATCACTGATTCCGCCCGGAACTACGGACATAAATGAAGTTACCCAATCCAAAGGACTTACCCAATGGATGAGTACACCGGCAACCAGGTTTAAAATAAGCAGACCGGTAATCATAATAATGGTCGGCTTTATAATTTTGGGGAGCCTTTTTACGTCGCTTTTTTCCATGGAACAACCTATAAAGGCACCGGCAATAATTTGAACAAGCAGCTTGGTTTGCGCTGGCATGTACGCAGTGCTAAAAAAGATGTTTAATAATGCAGCTCCGATAATGGCACCAACTAGAAGACCTCCTGGTACTTTCATTTTATTTACAAAAAGTCCAAAGCAGCTGCTAATAAGAATGGTTAACAAGAGTTTCAGTATCAGATCCAAAGCATTTTCCCCTTCTTGTGTTGCGCGTAATTGTGCGATATAATACGAAAAAGCACTAACAATAGCATTTATGTTTCAATAAACACAATATCGCACAATGCTTTTGGCACGTCAACTGGGTAGAACCATTTATGTGTGATACAAAACGAAACAGCATGAAATAACATATATGGAGGAAATCTATGGATGAGAAAAAAGCACTCAGTACCCAGGAAGTAGCAGAAATATTACATGTCAGTAATAGTACCATTTATAATTTAGTCAAGTCGGGAGAGCTCCGTGCCTACAAGGTAGGCCGAAAAATGCGTTTTACAGAACGTGATGTAAATGACTATATCGCACGAGCACAGGAAAACCAATCCCAGGTTTTAAATACCCTGCCACAAAAGCCAGCCTCCGATCCCAACGCTAAACCAAGCGGATTTGTTCTCTGCGGCCAGGATTTGATTCTAGATGTATTATCCAACCATCTGCGGCATCAGGGTATCCCCGCTCTGCGTGCCTACATTGGCAGCTACGATAGCCTTATTTCCCTATATCGGGATGAAATCAATGTCGCATCCGCACATCTGTGGGATAGTGATTCAGATACTTATAACATTCCCTATGTCCGCCGGTTATTACCGGGAATTCCAACTGTATTAATTCACATGATCAATCGAATACAAGGATTATATGTGTTTAAAGGGAACCCTAAGAACATAACTTGCTGGGAAGACTTCGGCCGAAACGATATCACGATGGTTAATCGCGAAGAAGGAGCCGGCTCACGAGTACTATTGGATGAGCATCTGCGACTGCTTGGAATCTATGGCAGTTCCATAAAGGGCTATAAAAACCAGATACAATCTCACCTTTCTGTGGCCAGCGCTGTAAGCCGGGGAGATGCTGATGTAGCCGTAGGCAGCGAAAAAATTGCCAGACAGGTAGAAAACATTGATTTTATTCCGCTCCAGAAGGAAAGTTATGATTTGGTGATTAGAAAGGAATTTATGCAAAGCCGCGAAATTATGGCTATGCTTAATTTAATTCGCTCCAATGCCTTTCAAACTGAATTTAAGAGCCTTGGGTATGATACTGTCGGCATGGGAGAAATCGTTGCGGAGATTTGACGGCTTTTCTCAAGAATAGGTTTCTGTACAACAATGACGAAACGCCCGCACAAGTAGCAAATTTGCGAGCGTTTATTAAAACATGGCCTTTAAGACATATATTTACGGAATAATATGCGTCAAATTTTCTAGATGGAGCGAACCTTCTGAACCTTATTCTTAATGACGAAGTGAAACCTCACATACGAAAATAGTTATGTCTACAACTATGCATTGCCAGTTATCCATGCTGTCTCCTATTTCCCAGGATTTATAAAACAGATCCAATTCTAATCACTGACTATGCCAGTTACATTTTGCGAACTCAGCAATTACTTTATTCTTAATGCAATTCTCAAATCCTGTCACACTCGTTTGGTTTAGCCTAATAACAGGGATTGCCTTATTTTTTAGTGCCGAAGTGATTTGGAATGCTATTTTGTGCTTCATCCTGACTGTTATTTGAATAACCATGTCGCTGTTGATAAATTTATCCACCATGTTACTGTTGGCAAAACCAGAAATAAAGATCATTTCTGCTCCATAACTATTCAGTATCCGACGATATTCGGTTTCCATTTGATCACCACCGACAACACATATAGTTTTGCCCTTAAGTGGCAGCTTGCTTAGTAAAGGAGCAGCGATATTTGTTAAGTTTGCGTTTTCTTTTTTATAATTTTGTATTTCTATGTCTTTTGCAATTATGATTTGTTGTAGTTTTTCTATTTGCTCATAGCATTGTTTGTTATTAAATTCTAATTGCTTTTTATATTCTAAATCTTTATGAATATGACTGTCTACTTCTTCAATAGCGCAGTTTATAATTTGATCCATACTTTGCTGGTGTTTAACTATTTCCCGTTTCAATTCTTTAACTTCTTGTGCTTTTTGATATGCAACAGTTTTGGCTTGCTGGGCATCTCTCTTAAGTAGAATTAAGTTCGTTTCAAGTTGACGGTTAATTCTCTTTGTTTCGACGAGTTGCACCCCTATTGATTGGGTTAGAGATTGTAGATAGTATTCGCCAATAGAAGATACGAATCTGTAAAACTCTAATTCCTCTTCGGTATTTTTTGGTAAAAATTCTTCCAAAAACCATCTTTGCAGGTCAGGATTTTCCAAACTTTTTACAATATAGTAGAGCTCGAAAGACATATAATTTGTTGATATTATAACTGTTTTTTGCTCGTCAAGTGAAAGCTTTTTATATTTTTCTAGATTAACAGATTTAGTGTTCAGCCACGCAATTTTTTGTTGAACAACTACTGATGAATATTTTTTTACAATCCTGCTGATTGCCCCCCAAGGATATTTTTTCATATCTTTTGGAGTTAAGTTAATTCCGGCAATTTCCATCTGTTTTTTTACTGTTTCTGGTGAACCAATCATAGTTTGGCTGATAGCGATTGTTAAATTTACCAACAAGTTTCCGCCTATCTTATCTTCTATCTGTAAAAAACGTTTTCTTAGGTCACTTGATTCAGCATTTGTTGTCAGCAACTCACCCATACAACTCTCCCCTTTCTTAAACATTAAATTTGTATTCTATTGTTGGCAGCACACAAAATCTATCTGATGACTCAATGCATGTTAGATACAGAAGGTGGTCGAAAGGGTCTGAATCTAACCTCTGCGACCGTTTGCCTGTGCCTTCAGATTGATATATTTCCATCCTAACGGCTTAATAATGTAATATTCAAACCATATAGAATCTCTTATTTAGCTTTTCCTTTCCATAATAATAATCTAACAAAAAGACTCTTTCTAAAGATTGAGGCCAAGCTTGGCATAACAGCAAAGCTTGGCCTCAATTAAAATCTAATACGAGACTCAAAATGCTCTACTTTCCAAAAGGGAGGCGTAACCGTTTCCCGTTACACCCTATCGGCCTAGTTGCCATGCTCAAAGCTACAGGCGAAAAGGCTCGCAGAGAATATTTTTATTATTTTATGGATAATTAATTAATTAACAAGATTATATGATAAATCTATAAATCCTTCAACTGAGTACCACCCAGTTTATCCACTTTATCAATTTATCCACCTATGTTAAATTTGCTTTTTGCTTGATGATCCGGATCGCATCTAGTTTGCACATAAGAAAATGATGCGGAGTCCATTTGATTAGAAATTGCACAGATTGCCTTTAAAATCGTCGCCGAACCTTTTCTCCCCCAAAAACAAAAAACCAGCTGTTTTCAGCTGGTTTACTTTACATATTTGGCTAATAACTCAATGATTGATAAAATTTAACGATTTATCGAGGGTGGGTGTCAGAGGTGTACATTTTTCTGGAGGGGTGTGCACAGGTCTCTTGATCATTCCCCAGCTACCATTCTGCCGGTGTAATTGAAAAAGATGCGCTGATTCGCACACGAAAATATCTCCATAATCTCACATACAAATATTATTTAACTTCAATCAGATGATTGGTTCGTTTCTTAACCCTACCGATAACAGCATAAAGTGTTCTGTTGACCTTACCCAGTTCCTCCAGTATCTTACCAGAAATCGCTTCAGAAACAGCAATAAGCAATCCCCCAGAGGTTTGAGGATCATAGAGGATGTCTTCCATTCCCTGATTTAACTGCTTCTTAATAATTACCTTGTCTTTGAGATATTCCCTGTTACGATAGGCTCCTCCCGGAATAATGCCCATCCTAGCAAACTCAATACTCTCTTCTATAACCGGTACACTTTCAGATTCGATTTCCAAAGTCACTCCGCTAGCTTCGGCCAGTTCTGCGGCGTGTCCAAGAAACCCAAATCCAGTTATATCGGTACATCCTGATACTCCTACTTTTAACATGGCCTGGCAGGCGTCTTTATTTAGGTAAGACATGACCTCCACATTCTTTTGGTACGCTTCCTGAGAAGCCAAATCCCCTTTGACCGCAGTATTGAGTATGCCTATTCCTAACGGCTTGGTGAGAATAAGAACATCTCCAACTCGAGCGCCGGCATTGCTAACAACTTTTTCAGGATGCACCAAACCCATTACGGACAAACCGTATTTGGGTTCGTTGTCTTCCACGGTATGCCCACCAACTAAAAGGGCGCCAGCTTCCTTAACCTTTTCTGCTCCTCCTCTTAGGATTTCCCCGAGGATTTCTATCGATAGACATGATGGGAAACAGGCGATATTAAGTGCTGCCACTGGTGTTCCACCCATGGCATAAATATCACTCAACGCATTGGCTGCAGCTATCTGCCCAAAAGTAAAAGGATCGTCCACAACTGGAGTGAAGAAATCCAAGGTAAGGATAACCGCCTGTTCATTGTTGATCCTATACACGGCTGCATCGTCAGAAGTACCTAGGTCAATCAGTAGATTTTCATCATTAAACTTTGGTAAATAGCACAGAACCTGTGCTAGCGCTTGCGGACTTAACTTAGCTGCTCAACCGGCGCTCGTGGTCATTTGGGTAAGTCTGTATTCCTTTTCCATAAACCGTCTCACCTCCACGAAGCCCGCTTTGTTGCTTTATATCACTAGTATTTTCCCTGCATTGAGCATAATCTCAGTTGCATTATACATGTTGGTAACCTCGCCAACCTGAAGCTTTTCTTTTAACGAAAAATAGTCCAGGCAGGTTCCGCAGCACAATATCTGTACTCCTTGACTCTCCAGATCGCGCAAGTATTCTAAGGCTTGGGATCCATCTACACTTAAATAAACGCCTCCATTCATGAATATGAGGTGGCTGATCTGCGAAGCTGATTCGGTCAGTGTGTAAAGGAAACTCTTCATTAAGGCAGCCCCCAATTCATCGCTGCCCTGGCCTAAATATTGTGATTTGATCAAAACCGCGGTATTTCGGGCGGAAACTTGGGCTGCATTTACCATGACTGATTCTTTTAACATGTGGATATGGTGTTCTGAACCTAATTCCTTAACCATAAAGCTATAACCTTGGCTTTTAGCCAATTTGCACACATTTTCCAGCGAGGTAGGATTATCCACCAGGGTTATGATTTCATCATCGCCGTTTCCATCCATAACCCGTTTAGTCAGAATAACGGGCTGCGGGCAAGAAAGCCCCCGGGCGTCGACTGTTCTACCCAAACTTATCACCCTTCCGTTGTAAAATCTAATTTCTTTAATTTCGCAAGTATTTGATTTAAGTCCAACGAATAATTCCTGGCGACGTCTTCCAATGAATCAAACAGATTGTTGCATAGTAAGCAACAGCCCGCTTCTCCATCGTACTGACGGATGATTTCTTCCGAGCGCGGGCTTGCCTCTACAATCTCCAACAAACTCATTTTGGGGGTAATTGAAGTCACTTTTACTCCTCCGTTCATTTGATCAGCACAACGTTTATGGCCTTAATCAAAGCGGTGGCTCTGTTGCCCACTTTGAAACCAGCTTCTTTAAGCGAGTCCGTTGTCATCACTGAGGTAATCTGGCTCTCTCCTGCTTGAATAACTACCTCTGACATAATGTCACCTTCTTTAATTTCGAGGATTGTTCCTGTCAATTTGTTTCGAACTCCTGCTTTCATTTGTTTCTCCCCCTTTCGATACTTTATCGCATTTAGATTATCAGGTTGATACACATATGCTGCCAAATTATTTGAACTACCATTCATAGCCAGCCCATCTGAGCATTATCCAGTTAATTTGGCGGAAAATCTATTGGCGGGTTTCATAAGCCAATAAAGCGGCCCCCAGAGCACCGGTATATTGGCAAGCCTCGGGTACAATAATTCTAGTTCCGAGCTCTTCTTCGAGCGAACGCTTCACTCCCTGGTTAATCGCCACTCCACCGGTGAAAGCCACTTGTTCCCGGATCCCCATGCGTCGGGCCATAGCTGCTACTCGTTTGCCTACCGATTGGTGTAGCCCGGCGATAATTCCGCCTTTAGGATTGCCCCGCGCCAGCGAACCGATTATTTCCGATTCAG
>CAZKWP010000101.1:0-8033 GCA_964556555.1 uncultured Syntrophomonadaceae bacterium | reverse complement strand
AAGTGAAACCTTGAAAGCCAAAAAACCAGGCATATCTAATAGATCTTTTTGGAGATTCGCTCTTTGTTTTCATAATAAAACCTCCCATGTGATATATTTGTATCATTGTTACAAATATATCACCATTTATATAAGTCGTCAATACGTCATAGCAAATAAAATAGCAGACTATGTTTCAAGTCTGCGGGAATACAGTTAGGACGATCAAAATAACTCTGCTAACGCGAAACACGCGCTAACAGAGCAAGTTATCGATGTTCTTATAAGTTCTATTTCTGCACCTGCCGAATGATCGCCGCGGCCAGGGCCGCTGCCCCAAACCCATTATCAATGTTGACTACGCCAACCCCGGCGGCACAAGAGTTCAGCATAGCCAGCAGCGCGGCCACCCCCCCGAAGCTGGCTCCGTAGCCCACGCTGGTGGGGACTGCGATGACCGGTTTATCGACCAAACCACCGACAACGCTGGCAAGGGCGCCTTCCATCCCGGCTGCGACGATCAGCACCTGGGCCTGATCCATTTGCTCGCGGGCGTCGAGCAGCCGGTGCAGTCCGGCCACCCCTACGTCATACAGGCGTTCAACCGCACAGCCCATGAACTCTGCGACTACCGCCGCCTCTTCCGCGACCGGCAGGTCCGCAGTCCCGGCACTGACGACCAGCACCCGGCCTTTCGCCGCCACCGGCAGCTGCCGCAGGATGATTACCCTGGCCAGTTCATGGTATTCCGCAGCCGGCAGGAGGGCCTTAACCGCCTGGAAATGCTCAGGCGTCGCGCGCGTAGCCAGGACATTCCCCCCCTGCACGGCCAGCCGGCCCATGATCTCCACGATTTGCTCCATCTGCTTCCCGGGACAAAAAACCACTTCCGGCCAACCGTTTCGTAAAGCGCGGTGATGGTCGAGCCGAGCAAAGTGCAGGTCTTCGCAGGGAAAATTTTTTAATTTAAGCAGGGCCTCATCAACCGGGACCTGTCCGGCTTGAACTTGTTCCAATAAGTGTCGAAGGGCTGCGCGATCCATACGTCCTCCTGTTCCGAATCCCAGTCCGGGCTTCCCTATAATTAAGGCTTTTGAGGGATTTCTAAGCAAAAAGTGCTGTCAACTTCTCCGTTCGGTTAACAGCACTCTTTAAGAAAGATCAGGCTTGAAAAATATACTTTGACTCTTTCTGTTCCTCAATTGACTTATTCGATATACAGATCCAATCTGTCATGGTTGGTTTATTGATCCTTGGCCGGAGTCAGCTCCGATTTCAAGCCGGCTTCCACGTTATTCAGGTGCTCCAGCATCCGTTCCCGGGCTTCGGCCGGGTTTCGCTCCTGAATCGCCTTGAAGATCAACGTGTGTTCGCGGATGATCCGTTCGGCCATGCCCGGACTGCCGTAAAGCTGCTGCCTTTTGGCTCGAAAGGTCTGGTGCATGATATCCGCCACCGTGTTCATGATCCGCAGCAAAATATTGTTGTGGGTGGCTTCGGCAATCGTAAAGTGAAACTTCAGGTCATACTCCACCGCCAGTTCCTGCTTCTCCGCGGCCGCCTGCATCGCTTTTAAGGCATCGCCGATCTTTTCCACCTGATAAAGGGTAGCTCTGCGGGCCGCGAGGCCGGCCGCCTCTACCTCCAATACCCGGCGCACTTCCATCAACTGCACTTCGGGATTGTTTTCCACAGTCAAGACCAGGGCCAGCGCTTCGATCGTCGCGCTCTGGCTGGTCTGGCGCACAAAGGTGCCTTCCCCAGAGCGGATATCCAAAATACTCATGGCTTCCAGGGCCGACAAGGCCTCGCGCACCGAGGAGCGGCTGACCCCTAACTGTTCGGACAGTTCCCGCTCGGAAGGGAGTTTATCCCCCGGCTTGAGATTGCCCTGGATAATCATCATTTTCAGCTGATCGACGATTTCTTCGTAAATTTTTCGGGTTTTTATTGGCTTGAAGCCCACGCTAGTACCACCGCTTTCTTGCGACCAAACTGAACTAAACCCAGAAAACCTCGGTTAAAGTTTACTGGAAAACAAACGGGTCTTGTCCCTCTTTCGTCTTGTCTGTCTTAGTTCAGAAAAACTAAGCTGAACCGTACCAAGCCGCGCATTATTATTTTGGCTTTATTGTTTACATTATAATCTATTTGCCCGGTAACTGTAAGCAAAATTTAGATAATTTCCCCATGCTTGTTAAGCGTTAGCCCTGTTAAGCGTTAGGGTTAAGTATGCATGCCTTAAGCATTTGCGTTAAGCACTAAGCACTATGCGTTAAGCTCTAAGTGTTGAAACTTAAACACAGCTTTTAAGCGTCAAGCGTTAAAGCGTAAAACGTGTGCTTTACCTTAAGCGATCACTCTTTCCGGCTCCTGTTTCAGGATGTTTTGGATAAAGTCGATCCCTTTTTGCACCACGGCCATATTCGCCGGCATCTTATCCACGTATTTACCCTTAAAGGTTTTAATCAGGGCATCCTGCACAAAAGCCAGGTCAACCGCGCCGGTCGCGCCGATCAAAGCCCCCAGCATGGCCATGTTCGTGCCCCGGGGCATCCCGGCGGCCTCGGCCAGTTCCAGGGTCGGCACCTCATAAACCTGGAGGTCTTTGCGGATAGCGGTCCGATCGATCAGCGTGGAGTTGATTAAAAGCACTCCGCCTGTCTTAACCCGCGCCTCAAATTTATCTAAAGAAGGCCGGTTCATGACCACGGCGATACCCGGGTTGGCCAATACCGGCGAACTGATTTCCCGGTCCGAGATGGTAACCATGCAGTTGGCGGTGCCCCCCCGCATTTCCGGGCCATAGGAAGGTACATAAGCTACTTTTTTGCCTTCGGCCATTCCGGCATAGGCTAAAGATATCCCGATCGTCAGCATCCCTTGTCCGCCAAAACCGGCTAACAGTATTTCGTGCAGCATTTATTTCACTCCTTCTGGTACTTTAAACTCGCCCAAGGGATATACGGGCACCAGATTATTTTCCACATGTTTGCCGGCTTCCACCGGGGACAGTCCCCAGTTCGTCGGACAGGCCGAGAGGATCTCGACCATGCTGAAGCCCAGACCCTGCATCTGGGTTTCAAAGGCTTTGCGGATCGCTTTTTTCGCTTTGGCCACCTGCTGCGGATTGAATAAGGCCACCCGGGCGACATAGGCCGCGCCCTCCATGGTGGAAATCATTTCGCAGACCCGCATGGGATAGCCCGCTTGTTTGGCTTCCCGGCCGTGCGGCGAAGTGGTGGTGACCTGGCCCATCAGGGTGGTCGGCGCCATCTGCCCGCCGGTCATGCCGTACAGGGTATTATTGATAAAAACAATGGTTATCTTTTCGCCCCGCACCGCGGAGTGTACCATTTCAGTGGTACCGATGGCCGCCAGGTCCCCGTCGCCCTGGTAGGTGAAGACCAGCCGGTCGGGCAGGACCCGTTTTACGCCGGTAGCGACGGCAGGCGAGCGGCCGTGCGAAGGGCCGATGCCATCAAAGTTAAAGTAATCGTAGGAAAAAACGCCGCAGCCGACAGAGCCCACGCCGACGGTCATGTTCTGCAATCCCATTTCTTCCACGACTTCCGCACAGAGGCGGTGGGCAATCCCGTGGTGACAGCCGGGGCAAAAATGCCAAGGCCGATCAATCAAGGTCTTAGGCCGGGAATATACTTTTACGGTTTCCGCCATCTTAAGCCACCTCCGCTGCTGCTGCCATTTGTTTGATGCGATCCACGATTTCGTTGGGAGTTGGCACCTGTCCGATCCTACCGTAAAACTCGACCGGCAATTGGCCGTTTAAGGTTAAACGCACATCCTCGACCATTTGGCCCATGCTGACCTCGACCACCAGGACTTTTTTCGCCGTGCGGCTGGCCTTTAGCAGTGCCGCGTCCGGGTAAGGCCACAGGGTGACCGGCCGAAACAGCCCGGCCTTGATCCCGGCTTCGCGCGCCTGTTCTACCGCGGCCCGCGCCACGCGGCTGACGATTCCGTAGGCCACGACCAGGATCTCGGCGTCATCCGTGAAGTATTCGGTAGCCCGTTTTTCCTGCTCCGCAATCCGCTGATACTTAGCAAACAAGGTCTGGCAGTGTTCCTCCAACTCATCCGAAGGCAGATGCAGGGTATGAATCAGGTTCGGCCCGCGGCCAGCCGGCATGCCGGTAGTGGCCCAGGGTTTGGCGACTTCAGAAGTTACAAAATCAGGCAGGATCACTGGTTCCATCATCTGGCCCATCATCCCGTCCGCGAAGATCATTACCGGGGTGCAGTATTTCTCCGCCAGCTGAAAAGCCAGCACCGTATGGTCGATCATTTCCTGCACCGAAGACGGGGCAAGCACGATTAAGCGGTAATCCCCGTGGCCGCCGCCTTTGGTCGACTGAAAATAGTCGGCCTGCGAGGGCTGGATTCCGCCGAGCCCAGGGGAACCGCGCATGATATTGACCAGCACTGCCGGCAGCTGCGCGGATGCGATGTAGGAAATCCCCTCCTGCATCAAAGAGATCCCAGGACTGGAAGAAGCAGTCATCACCCGGCCCCCGGCCGCGGCTGCCCCAAAAACCATGTTGATGGCCGATACTTCGCTTTCCGCCTGGACATAAGCGCCGCCGACTTCTGGTAGACGCTTGGATAAATATTCTAAGACCTCGCTCTGCGGGGTAATCGGGTACCCGAAGAAATGCCGGCACCCGCCGCGGACCGCAGCCTCACCAATCGCTTCATTCCCTTTCATCAAAAGCAGTTCTGCGCCGTTCACCTGCGTGCCTCCTTTTCTACTTCGATTACTACGTCTGGACACATCCGGGCACAGATCGCACAGGAAATGCACTTTTCCTCTTCGGTGAGCCTTGCCGGATGATATCCCTGAGAATTAAGGTGATGGCTGAAACCCATGCAATTCTTCGGACAAAACTCTATGCACAGTCCGCAGCCTTTACACCTTTCTTCCAGAAATGTAACCTTTGCCACGTTTGTTATACCCCCTTGATTCTTTGCTGTTTCGAAAAAACTTTAAATGTTTTTAATTAAACGTTTAATACTAATGCGTTTTAAAGTTGTTTGGTTTAATGTAAGGTGTTCAAAGTCCGCTCTGTGTTTTATGGTATCATCTGAAGTTTTTACTGTACTGATCAATTTTGAGTTGTCTTGTTTTGGGCTGTTTTCAAATTTTAGTTGTCACTTTTTTGTGGCATCTCATCTTTCAGTTGTTTCAATTCTCTGCTGCTGTAATAACCAGTCAGGTGAAAGATGAATCCGAAGCGGCAACAAGGGAACCCCGGCTTCCTGGATGGCCGCCAGTTCATCCGACCGCGCCCCTCGCTGCTCGGTCCACGTCTCCAGCCGCTCGGCGAGCACGCCCAGAGCGACGATAGGCAGATCCAGTTTCCGCGCCGCCTTTTCGACGATTTGGTGGCCGCTTAGCACATGTTCCAGCATTGTAACCTGGCCGAGGTTTGGATTGCTGATTATCCCCCGCATCTTTAGGCGGGAAGCCCGCTCAATCTCCCGGCACATAAACTCAATACTCTCCTCGTCCCGGGTAAAAGGGCGAAACGGATTTACCACCATTAGCATTTGGTGTTCGATTGCCTGAAAAACCGCCTGAAACCCGCCCAAGGCAATGGCGCCGATCTCGTCGCCCCCCACATCCAGCACCACGGTCCAGGCTGAGTCTAAAAGCAGACTGCGCACGCCCGGACTGAGAATCGGCAGATCCGCGTCCAGCCATTCTTCCCGGGGCACCACGGCTTTAATCCCTTGCTCCGCTAGAAAATGCCGGGCTTCCCGAGAGCGAAAATAGGGGTTCGCAATATCCAGGTCAACCAGCGCGGTTTGGGTCCGCGCCGCCAAATCCAGGGCCAGATTGATGGCGATTTCACTTTTTCCGCTGCCAAAACCACCGGTTAAAACGATTACCCTCTGCATAGTAAACCTGCCTGCTTCCTTTAAAATTGGGGACGGTAGACTCCTTGGCTTCCCTTGGCATTTGGATTCCGCCAGTTTCGAGGCTCCTTTAGAATTGAGGACTCTATTTGGGACTTCCTTGTTTCAGACTCCTCCAAACTTGGCCGTTAATTTCAAAAATAATTGGGACTTTCGCGTCGATGTTCGGGTGGTCAGACCACCATACAGCTACAAAATTATATAATTCTACCTCTTAGCCAAAATTCCTCTAAATTCGACAAACTTTCATTAGAAAATTTTAAATTAAAAACCGGAAGTTAGTATTTAACTAACCCCCGGCTGAAGAACAATTAGCTAGTTATGATTCGTTCGGTTTAAAGTTATCACGTTTATAGTTTTTGTTCGTCCTATCGTTTGCTCGTTGTAATCATCGTCAGTCGCTTGTTTTTAATTATCGCGTAGCGCGCAGCTGCCCGTTTATGATTGCATTCAAATCGCTCTAGCGCTGGCTGTTTCGGCGTTCCAAAGCTGTCTGCCAGGATTGGAACTGGTCGTTAACCTTAAACAAAAAACGTTCCAGGTCGTATTTGTTAAACATGATCTGTTCAGGTTCCAATAATTCCAATTTACGGAACTCCTCGCGCAGGATAAAGCGGACCACGTCCTCCAGCATATCCGCCCGGATGGTCACCAGCGCCGGCGCGTAAGCCACCTGAATCCCGGCCTCTTCTTCAAAAATGGTATAGGTTTCACTCGTTGTATCGATGTTTTCAATATGAATTCCCTGAACCGGGACATTGCGGAGCAGGGCAGCTTGATTATCGCGTGTTTCTTCGGCGATTAGTTCCACATTCTTGCTGCTAAAAAAAAGTCCCTTCGGCCGGTTAACCCCCCGATAATCGAAGCGCACCACCAGCCGCAGGGGTTGGTTTACCACCTCTTCCCCGATCTTGGCCATTACCAAAACCAAACCCCCCTCTTCTATCATAAAGCCTATGGAGTAAGTAAAGTTCAACCACTTGCCTTTACCCTCTGTCCTTACCTTTGCTTTTTAGCTTATACCTTTTGCTGTGTACCTTTAAGCCTTTTACGGTTTGCCCTTTTGTCCATAATTAACCGGTATAGACAAATTATTCGCCAATAACCGGCATTTTCCTGCTAGCTGCTCCCGGCAGAGGCTTTAGATTTTCTAAATGGCAGCAACTGGCGGGTGACGCCTTATGCTTATCTTCTATAGATTATCTCTTGATATACGTTTAGCCTGTTTAATTATTTATCGTTTAGTTTATATATCGTTTAGTTCATGGCTTTAGTTACCGTTTAATTATACCCTGATATAAAAAAAGCAAACCGGAATTTATAATTAAATCCGGTCTGCTGTAAAGTCGACCTTAACGGTTTTTAACCGTCCTCATCCGGCTGCGGTTTACGGCTGGTTCGCGGGTTTCCGGGGGGCTGTAGCTCCTTGCTTTAACCAGTTTCTTCAGTTTGTTTACTTCCGCCTCGGTCAAATGCCGGTAGGAACCGGGCGGCAGTTGGCCTAATTCTAAAAACCCGATCTGGGTCCGCGTAAGTTCCATTACGGGGTGTCCGATGGCCTGGCACATCCTTCGCACCTGTCGGTTGCGCCCTTCATGGATTTTGATTTCCAAGAAGGCATTCCCTTCGCTGCGGCTGAGCAAACGCACCTGGGCCGGCGCCGTCAAACCGTCTTCCAGCATTACCCCCATTCTCAGGGATTTAATTTTTTGCGGCAAAGGGGTCCCAAACACTTTGGCTATATAAGTTTTTTCCACGCCAAAGCGGGGGTGGGTTATAGCCTGCGCCAAGTCTCCGTCATTCGTCATGATCAGCAGTCCCGCGGTGTCAAAGTCAAGCCGGCCAACGGGAAATACCCGCTGCGGCAAGTCTTTAACCAGATCCACGATTTTTTTCCGATGCTGCGGATCCCGCAGCGTGGTCACGTACCCTTGGGGTTTATGGAGAATCAGATAAACCGGCTGCTCCATCTGGGTCAGTTTTTTCCCGTCGACCTCGATTAAATCTCGAGTCCAATCCACTTTGGTTCCCATTTCCGTTACCACGGCTCCGTTAACCTGGACTCGGCCCGCCGCAATAATCTCTTCACTGCGCCGCCGAGAAGCAATCCCGGCCTT
>CAZKWP010000100.1:1021-8163 GCA_964556555.1 uncultured Syntrophomonadaceae bacterium | reverse complement strand
CGCAGATTATCTGAGACAGCAGACGATTATCGCTTAACCGCATGTTGAAGCATAACGCGGATCCGGTTACTAGGGGGAATCACTTATGAGGATTGGGATTTTCAGCGACAGCTACAAACCTTACGTCAGCGGAGTCGTCAACTCTGTTGAACTCTTTACCCGCGAACTGCGGGCTCTCGGGCATGAAGTTTATATTTTTGCGCCCCGCTATCCTAATTATCAGGATGAGGAGCCGGGAATTTTTCGTTTCCATTCGGTACAAGCCCCGACGAATCGGGATTTTAGCGTAGCGATTCCTTTTTCTTTGGAGTTTGCGCCGATTATGCGCGACTTAGATCTGGACTTGATTCACGTGCATTCTCCTTTTGTTTTGGGACAGGTTGGCGCCGTACAAGCCCGACGCTTAAATATACCACTGATTTTTACATACCACACCCTTTACGAACAGTACGTGCATTACGTGCCGATCAGCCCGAATTTAACCCGGGAACTGGTGGTCCGGCTCAGTCGTCATTTTTGCAACCGCTGTGATTTGGTAATTACCCCGACCCGGCAGGTTAAGGAACTGTTGGATAATTACGGGGTTCTGGCCCCGATAGAGGTTATTCCGACCGGGATTGACTTGGACCGATTCAGCCAGGGAGACCCGGCTTGGCTAAGAAGGGAGTTGCACCTCGACCCGGCGGAAAAAATCCTGCTGTTTGTCGGCCGGCTAACGAAAGAAAAGAATGTAGACTTTTTGATCCGCGCTTTTGCCCAAACGCAGAAAGACCATCCGCAGACCCGGCTAGTGCTGGTGGCTGGCGGGCCGGAAGCGGAAAATTTAAAGGATTTAGTCCAGACGCTCGGCTTAAACGAACGGGTCATTTTTATGGGACCGCAGACCGGGCCGGCACTGGTAAATTGTTATCATGGGGCGGACTGTTTTGTCTTTCCTTCCGTAACGGAAACCCAGGGTTTGGTCATCTTGGAGGCCATGGCGGCCGGCCGGCCGGTTATTGCGGTGGATGCCTTTGGGGTAGCGGATATGATCAGTTCCGGGCAGGATGGATTACTGACCGGCAGCAGTCTGGCGGAGTTTGCGGCCGGAATCAGCTGGCTGCTGGAAAATGAGATGCAGTGGGGAGCGCTGGCCAAAGCGGCTCGCGCTAAAGCCGGCCAGTTGTCGTCGGCGCAGATGGCCTTGAAATTAGAGGCGGCTTACTTTAAGGTTTTGGAACAACGCTGGCGGTTTCCGCATAGGATTTCGGGCTGAAGAAATTGGACCAGCTGCTCGGTTACGGCCTTTGATATGATCTTTTATTATGGCCTTAAAGTTATGAAAACTAAAAGGGAGGGTAACGGGGTTTGGGACTGGCGGAAGACTCAGTTAAAGACTTATATAAAATGTTTGAGAAGGATGCTTTGGCCAAACTGCTGGGCATCGAAATTATCGATATCAAACCGGGCTTTGCCAAGACAACTCTGCAGGTTAACCCGGATTTGGTTAATTCCCTGGGAATGACCCATGGGGCAACGGTCTTTGCGATGGTTGACATGGCACTGGCCGCGGCGAGCAACTCGCAGGGCAAAGTAGCGGTGGCTTTGAGTGTAAATATTAATTTTATGCTGGCGACCTATGCGGGGGATCGGCTTTATGCCACTGCCACGGAGGAAAGGTTGACCAACCGCACCGGGATCTACCGAATCGTAGTGGAAACGGAAAAAGGGGAAAAAGTGGCGGTGGCTACGGGCACGGCCTACCGGACCGGGGCTGTGCCTAAGCCCTGACGAAAAACCGAAGTAATGAGTAATGAAGAAATGAGAAATGTGGACTGAAGGCCGAAAGTGGTGGAACCAGAGTGGGCGGAGAAGACCAGGCAGAAGAGAGGCGGCAGAAAACTCGCCGGCAGAAAAGCGTGACAAGATATTCGCCGGCAGAGAATTGCGACAGAAAGGTTGCAACAGACCAATCAGCCGGAAAGCTCAAGGGCCAGCAAACTGGCCCTTTTACTCTATTCGGGGGAAGGTCAATTTAGCAGTCTCTTCCTCCGAAGCCAAAACCCATGCAACATTGAATGATCAGCAGAATCGCGATGCAATACACTAAGTTGCAGTTTCCTCCAAAACCAAAGTTCAGGTCAGCCATTTAATAAACCCTCCTTAGTTGTTGTTTTTATTAGATCTCGAAGATTAGTACAGTATATTCTTTGACCCTAAAACGGGTGCCAAACGCCCCAGTAAAAAATAACGGATTGGATTTTTATTTCACCCTTTTTAGGCCGCCGTAAAGCCCAGCCAGTCAGCGCCAATCAATGGTACTATGGTGTATAATTAGCCCTGACGAGTCCCCGCATCCAGGGGACGGCCAATAAAAGGTGGTATGGTGTATAATAGCAACAAGGCAACAGGACAAAAGGGCAGCGGGACTGCCGGGCACATCCGGCAGGAGCCCATATTGAGGTGTGTAATGAATTTTTGGTTAGTGGCGATCGTGGTTCTCCTGTTGGATCAGGCCACGAAATACTGGGCTTTAAACCATCTGGAGATTTGGGAGTCGGTCCCTTTGCTCCCCGGCTGGCTGCATCTTACCCTGGTCCAGAACCCTGGGGCGGCTTTCGGCCTCTTTGCCAATTGGACCTGGCTATTCATCTTGGTTACCTTGGCGGTGGTGCTGCTCGCTCTCCTTTTTTACCAGCGAATTTTAGCCTTAGACTGGCAGTTTCAATTTGCCTTGGCTTTAGAGCTGGGGGGAGCGGTCGGCAACCTGATAGACCGGATAAGATTCAGTCATGTGGTGGACTTTATTGATCTTTTGATTTGGCCGGTTTTTAATGTTGCGGATATGGCGATCGTCGCCGGCGTAGTCCTTTTAGGCTATAAAATTTTGTGGTTTCCCAATGAGCCGGGGGGTTGCCCCAACCATAAAGATACCGAACAATAAGCGGAATACTAATAATCAGATAAATAATGAACAGAAATAACGGAAGATGAATCGTCGCAAATGGGCATTAATAAGGAATTAATGAGGTAGACATGGGCGAAAATAATCCTCTTGGCGGGAAGAACGCCAACGAGCAAGCGGATAATGAGATAGCGGCCAGCGAACAGATAGCAAATGAGCAAACCGCCAGCGGTGCGGCGGCCAATAAGCAAACTGCCAGCCGTGATGCGGCCATTGAGCAGTCAGTTAGCTATGCGGCGGCCAATGAGCAGTCATCCGGCAGTGAGGCAGTCAGCGGACAAGCGGTCAGCCAAGAAGCGGCGCTGCATACCCTGACGGTAAACGCTGATGCGGGTAAGCGGCTGGATGCCTGGCTGAGTCAGGAACTGGCAGACTTATCCCGCACTTATATCCAGAAGCTGATTGAAGAAGACCGGGTGCGGGTGAACGACCGGGCAGTCCCGGCGAACTATAAAGTAAAAAAAGGCGATGTTTTGACGGTGCTGGTTCCGCCGCCGGTGGCCCTGGAAGTGAAGGCCGAGGAAATCCCTTTGGAGGTTATCTATGAGGATTCGGATGTCCTGGTCATCAACAAACCGCAGGGAATGGTGGTGCACCCGGCGCACGGTAACTATGAAGGTACCCTGGTCAATGCTTTGCTCGCCCGCTGTCCGGACCTTTCGGGCATCGGCGGGGTAAGCCGGCCGGGGATTGTGCACCGGATTGACAAGGATACTTCGGGTTTGTTGATGGTGGCCAAAAACGACTTGGCCCATCAGGGACTGACCGAGCAGATTAAGGAACATTCGGTTATCCGCCGCTATCTGGCTCTGGTACACGGCCAGATTCAGGAGCCGGCCGGCCGGATTGAAACGCCGGTCGGCCGGCATCCGCACGACCGCAAGAAAATGGCAGTCGTGCTCCGGGGCGGGAAGCTGGCCATTACCCATTATCGGGTACTCGAGAGATTTCGGGATTATACTTTAATCGAAGCCCGTCTGGAAACCGGCCGCACCCATCAGATCCGGGTGCATCTGGCCTACCTGGGCCACCCGGTGGCCGGGGATCCGGTTTATGGTTACCGGCGGCAGCATTTAGGTTTAACCGGTCAGGCTTTGCACGCCGGAGTGCTCGGGTTTAAGCACCCGCGTACCGGTGAGGAGCTGCTGTTTTCGGTGCCGGCGCCGCCTTACTTTCAGCAAATCCTGGAGGAACTGCGGCAGCAAAATTAAAATACTAACCGCTAAGTTCAACCCCAATTGCCAGCTGTCTGAACAAATGCCGGGCGGCTCCATCCCCAAATAACGTTTGCGTATGCGAAAGCGCAAGGAACCGTCCGGTTGTTCGGCAGTAAATTTGCCGGTTGTCGGTTCTATTGACAAACAACAATGCTTGGCCTAGAATCTAGTTAGGAAAAAAATTGACCTTTAATACAGTCCCGAGAGGCTGGCAAGGGCAACCATATCCTTTATCACTCCGTTGTTTCTGCCTGCTTGCTGGATTGTAAAGCAGGCTTTACTTTTTGACAACAGCTGTACCTAGCCGCTTAACTCCTTAAAAAGATTGTGCGCAGAATTGGTGAAACCCTTAGTGAGATCCCATGAAAAAAGCATAACAATGATTAACCAGTAAAGCTGGTCGTGCTTGAATTTAAACCATAATCATATCTATTTTTTATCAGCAATCGGATTAGATTAACTAAACAGGAGGTTTTCTCATGTCCCTTTCAACCAAGGCCCTAATCATGGACGAGGACCGCATGCGCCGCACCATTATCCGGATCTCGCACGAGCTGATTGAACGCAATCGGGGGGTCAAAGACCTGATTTTAGTCGGCATCCGGCGTCGGGGGGTGCCTTTGGCGGAACGGATGCACCGGGCGATCCTGGAGATTGAGGGAGATTCTGTGCCGATTGGGATTTTGGACATTACCCTCTACCGGGATGATCTGACGGCAATCGGTCCGCAGCCAATGGTGCACCAGACTAAAATCCCGGTGGATATTACGGGCAAGACGATTGTGCTGGTGGACGATGTCTTATATACGGGCCGAACCGTCCGCGCGGCGCTTGATGCGCTGATGGATCTGGGCCGACCCAAGAAAATCCTGCTGGCGGTGCTGATTGACCGGGGCCATCGCGAACTGCCGATTCGGGCTGATTTTGTCGGCCGCAACGTACCGACTTCCAAACGGGAGATCGTCCACGTTAAGCTTAAGGAGATCGATGGCGAGGACGGGGTCGTAATTGAAGAGAATGTAGTCTACCTCAACAGCAAGCCCAAAGGATAGCAGCGCAGCCAGATACCAGGCAACCTTGAAAATCGGTTCGGGGAATGGCCAAGGATGGCGCGGGTTGGGACTTGCGAGAATGCCTCCTTACCGGGAACCCGACTGGTAGGGAGTTTTTTATGGGCTGCAGCCGGCATCCAACTTATCGGAAAGGAAGGTCCGCCGTATGGGACTAAATCGCAAAGACCTGTTAGGATTAAAAGATTTATCGGCTGAAGAGATCAAACTAATTTTGGAAACCGCTATTCCGATGAAGGATATTCTGGGGAGGGAAGTTAAGAAGGTGCCTACCCTGCGGGGCAAAGTGGTGGCTACCATGTTTTACGAACCGAGTACGCGGACGCGCACCTCTTTTGAACTGGCCGCCAAGTACATGGGCGCTGACACCATGAGTTTGACTGTGGCCACGAGCAGTGTGCAAAAAGGGGAGAGCTTTCGGGACACGGCGGAAACGATCGAGGTGATGGGCGTGAATACCATCATTCTGCGGCATTCCGTATCCGGTTCCGCCGAGTACCTGGCGGGAATCGTCAAAGCCTCGGTGATCAACGGGGGAGACGGCACGCACGAACACCCGACCCAAGCCCTCCTGGATCTGTATACCATTCAGGAGAAACGCGGGCGCGACTGTTTTAACGGTCTGAAGGTGGTTATTCTGGGAGATATTCTGCACAGCCGGGTGGCGCGCTCCAACATCTGGGGGCTGACCAAGCTGGGCGCCGAGGTCCGGGTGGTGGGACCGCCCACCTTAATGCCGGCGGAAATCGAAAAGCTGGGGGTCAAGGTTTTTTACAACTTGGAGGAAGCCCTCCCCGGCGCGGATGTGATCAATGTCTTGCGGCTGCAGCTGGAGCGGCAGCAAAAAGGCCTCTTCCCCTCGGTAAGGGAGTACCATAAACTGTACGGTCTGACGCAGGAGAAATTGCGGCTGGCCACCCCGGACGTGCTGGTGCTGCATCCGGGTCCGATGAACCGGGGCGTGGAGATAGACCCCGAGGTGGCGGACGGGACGCATTCCACCATTGTGGAACAGGTGGCCAACGGAGTGGCCGTGCGGATGTCATTGTTGTATCTGCTGATGGGAGGGGGATCTGCAGTTGAAGCTGTTAATTAGAAACGGGCGGGTAATCGATCCGAGCCAGCAGCTGAATCAGTTGGCCGACATTTGGATCGACCAGGGGAAAATCGCGGCTATCACGCCCGCAGATGGGGCCAGGGCCGAGGGGCCTGCGGGAGCTGCGGCTGCAGCGGATGGGAGTTTGGCCGAGGTTAAAGTTATTGACGCCGCCGGAAAATTGGTGGTGCCCGGCCTGATTGATCTGCACGTGCACCTTAGGGAACCTGGTTTTGAACGGAAAGAAACGATTGCCACCGGTACCCGGGCCGCCGCCAAGGGCGGTTTTACGTCAGTGGCCTGTATGCCCAATACGCGGCCGGTCGCGGATAGTCGCGCGGTAGTTGAATTTATCCGCGAACAAGCGCGGGCGACCGGAGTGGTAAACGTTTATCCCATCGGTGCCATCACCAAGGCCTCCAAAGGAGAAGAACTGGCGGAAATGGCGGACCTGACGGCCGGTGGCGCCGTTGCTTTTTCCGATGACGGCCGGCCGGTGATGAACGCTCAGGTGATGCGGCTGGCTTTGGAGTATGCCCGAATCGGCGACTGGCCGCTGATCGCCCATAGCGAAGACTTGAATCTCGCCGCTGAAGGGCAGATGCATGAGGGCTACTGGTCCATGTTGCTTGGCCTCAAAGGGATACCGAGTTCCGCGGAAGAAGTGATGGTGGCCCGGGATATTCTGCTGGCGGAAATGACCGGTTCTCGGCTGCACATCGCGCACGTGAGTTCGGCCGGCACCGTGGAATTAATTCGGGCCGCTAAAAAACGTGGGGTAAGGGTTACGGCCGAAGTAACCCCGCACCACTTGA
>CAZKWP010000100.1:0-995 GCA_964556555.1 uncultured Syntrophomonadaceae bacterium | reverse complement strand
GGCCTGGCGGACGGCACGATTGAGGTAATCGCCACGGACCACGCTCCGCATACCTTGGAGGAGAAGGACTGTGAATACAACTTCGCGCCCTGCGGCATCTCCGGGCTGGAAACGGCACTGCCTTTGGTGTGGACAGAGTTGATTGAGCGGGAGGTCCTGGGGGTGGAGCAGCTTTTGGCCTGTATGACGGTCAATCCGGCCAGGATTCTCGGTCTGGCTAAGGCAGTCTGACGGTCGGAGCAGAAGCGGATTTGACGATTATTGACCCAAATTTAAGCCAGACCGTCCGGGTGGCTGAGTTTGTATCGCTCGGAAAAAATTCGCCCTTTGATGGTTTTAATCTAAAGGGCTGGCCGGTGGCGACCATTGTCAGCGGCCGGGTAGTGATGCAGGACGGCCGCCTTTTGGTTTGAGGTCTGGACTGATGACTGATGCCAAATGTCCTGACTTGATGTCTGACGTTTGGCCTAATGTTAGGCTGATGTTAGATTAATGTTTGCCTGACGGTTTGGGCTGGCTTGAGGATTAATCTGAGGATTAATTATAATTAATCGACTCGACCAGATAACGGATCACTCCGCCCGGGGTCTTGATGCGGGCTTCGTCCCCGACCTTTTTCAGGAGCAGCGCCTTGCCGACCGGGGAGAGTATCGAGACATCGTCACTTTGAAATTTATCCTGAAAGGGCGGGGTGATCCGCAGCGTAAAGGCTTCTCGTGTATCTAAGTCCCGAACCGTAATGTTGCTGCCCACTACAACCATGGGGAACTGCGGGTCAGCGTTTTCCGCTACCTGCACCTGCCGGAGCAAATTATCCAACTGGGAAATATAATTGTTCAGCATTACAATGGCCTCGGTGCGTTGAACCGAGACTCCCGGGAAATAATTATCTATAAATTGCGTTTTTGTGTCTTCGATATTTACTAAATGCTGGAGCAGGTTTTCATGGGTTTTTGCGGATAAAGTGCAGTACACGGCGAATCCTCCTTTTTTAC
>CAZKWP010000099.1:0-8234 GCA_964556555.1 uncultured Syntrophomonadaceae bacterium | reverse complement strand
ACCCCATCTTAAATTTTGGCTGACCCGATTGAAAATGGCACCCGAAAGGCCGTTACATGTCCCATTATGTACCAGAAAACCTCCGGCGTCAAGGAGGCCCTGATGCCTGGCCAGCCTAAGCACCAACCCTGCCAGCCAAACCGGTTGAGTCAGCTGTATTAATAACCTCAGTGTCCCACAATCAGATAAACCCCGTTTTCTAAATCGTGAATCGCGCCGTTTAAAACCCGGCTCAAATGTAAGGAGATTTTCTCCAGTTCTTCCTGAGTCTCGGCTATAAAAATCGGCGTTCCGCTGCCCTTCACCTTTTCCGGCTTAAGAGCGATTACGGCTAAGACAACATCCTTAAGCTGCGTCGCCATGTTGCTTTCACCCTTTATGTAAAAGAATCGTAGCTAATCAATGACCTGATGATCTGATGATTTTATCGATAACGAGCAATATTAAGGTCCATATTCAGTCCCGATTAAGACCCGAGGTTGCCGCATAGATTCCGGGGAAGGATCAATCAGCGGCTATCCGACCGACGCGTGAAGCCAAGGGGCGTCGTTTCGCGCTTTCTAAGACCGGCACCCGTTTTATGGCTTCAATCATACACTCCCGGTCGGGTTCCACGGGGAGCAAAAATACGGCGATTAAACCGGTGTCAATATTTTTGCGCGCCAACGGGGTAAACTCCAGCTCCCCGATTTCCCTTTTGGAACCGAGCAGGGCCGCGGCGACATGGAGAATGGCCTGTCTCTGCCCCAGGTTATCCAAGGTTGCCCGGGCATCATCATCTATTGGTTTAATCAGTACCGCTAACCCTTCCTTTAAGATCTTTGCCTGGTGAGCGGGCAGGCCAACGTTCATCATGATCACCCCTCCAACCGTGAGCAGTGCCCCCTGAAAGACCGGCTGGCTCGGAACCACCTCAGCAATATCCCTGATCGTTTCCCCGCTCTTTAAGCGCATGGAAATGACTAAGGCGACCATCCCGACCACGATTCCGCCCGGCCAGCCGCTCAGGTAAGCCGCCCCGCTGCTTACCACGGCTACCGCCATGACCAGGTAATTGCGGGCTTCAAACACCTTGGCAATTCCCTCGATGTACTCTTTACCCCGGGGGACCAATTCCGACTCATCCAAGTTGCCGAGGGTTTCCCGTTCGATTTTGCGAATCTCGCGGAATTGGGTAGCCGCAATCGCCAGAATGGTAAACGCCGTATAATCTGGTTTCATGACCGCAGGGATTACTATGGCTCCGATCGCGGCTGCGATAAACCCAAAACAAAGGTGGGTAACATACCCGTGAGGGTAACTGGGATATTGGCGGTAGTCTACCTTTAACAGATAGAGCCGCGCCAGAAATCCTACTGTTACCCCCACTAAAATGCTGATCTGATATTTTTCCAATTGATCCCGCCTGCCTCCATCGAACTCAAAGGACAACTAAAGGTCAACTAAAGGCCTGGTCCAAACTGTTGGCGACTCGTTTAAACTCGTTTGCTTTGCCGGTTGGTTTAAACTTAAACCGACGGTTTAACCAGTTTGCCGATGGGTTAAAATAGTCTGCGTTTGTTCTAATGGTTCCAAATCCTGCTAACTCGGCCGCTTCTGCCGATCCTTTGTCTCTGGTACCGGTTCCCGTTCGCGCTGCGGCTTTGTCTCGGGTTTATCCTTGGCGCGATCCATCATTTGGCGGCTTTTATCGGCTAGATTTATTTCCTCCGCCGCTTCCCACAGAAAGCCCCCTTCGGCAGTTGGTCCGGTTTTGTTTTTCAGGGAAGTTCCTGTGGTTTCGCTCTCGGTCTCTTTGATCAAGACTCGGCGCTCCGGATCGAAATGGAAATCTCGCTCCCGGCCGAATTCGGAATGTTCTTCCCTCCCGACTCCGAGACCTTCTTCTTCCTGAATTATTTCTTTGGTGCGCCGCCGGCCAAAGTAATTCGTCCATTCGGAACTGCCGAAATGCTTCAGTTTATTGGCTGCCCCTTTAAAACTGCCGGTGCTGATTAATAAGAAACCTAAACCGCCTAAGACTAAGGCACCGATTAACCAGCCGATTGCTTTCCCAGTGCCGTCTTTGGCTGCCCCTCCAATCTGTTTCACTCCGCTGACCGCACCCCCTGCTCCAACAATATTGGGTAAAACGTTGGCAAACATGGTCATGCCCTTTTTCGCCTCGTCGAGCGTAATTTTGTCAGACCCCACCTCCACCAACAGGTTGGTGGCGCGCAGGTCTTGGTTATAAACTCCCTTGCCAATGAAAATGCCTTTAGTCAGACCCGGATAATGCTTATCCAAAAAACCCTTGACTTTTTTGGCATAATCCAAGCTGGCGGAACTGGTCGGATTGCGCTTACCCACGACCAATTTTACCTGCGAGACGTCCTGACCATTGACCTGGGTTCGATACGCTTTGGCCGGCACCGCATCGCGGTGCACATCGACCAGCACTTGCGCCCCCTGTTTCATCAGAGTCGTGGCCGTGCGGCGGGAACGGTGGTACGCGCCGCTGTCGTGCGGGGAGTGGGTAGCGTCGTTGTATAGTGCAGTAATACCCTGCTTCTCTAATTCGCTTTTTAGGGTCTCAGCGACTTGCGCGATGCCGCCTTTTTGCCCAGCTGGAGCTGAGGAGTACCCCTGGGAAGGCTGATAAGATTCATCCCCGTGACTGTGATAAATCCCTACCACGGGTTTATTGGCCACCGCCGGAACCACTGCGTCTGCTTCTCCATCTGCGGGCAGAACCGCTTCCTCATAAGCGATAACCTCGGTGCCGATAAAACTGCACTGCGCCGTGTCATTAATGACCTTAGTCACCCGGTAGCGGCGATTGTCAGCGCTGATAAACTCATCATCCTTATAAACCCTTAACGCGGTTAAATCCAAGACATTGCCTTGTTCATCAACCAAAGCATAGTAGCCGCCATCCAGCCGTTCCTGCTCACTGGCCCCTAATAGATTAAACGGATTAAGCACCGGAGCTGCGACCTCGGCCATAGTCTGGCGGTTTTCGTCCGAAATGGATAAGGAGCCGAAAATCCCCAGGCCAGCTACGAAAAAGGTTATCCCTAAGGCTAATGCTACTGACTTCTTATTCAACGGAATCCCCCCTGTGCTTAGAAATTTCCTGGTCTAAGTCTGCCGTATTTCTTTCGGAGGACTTTCTTTCAGAACCCTCGTCGCCCATTAAATCCCTGGGCTTTCTTTCGGGAATCGGTTTCAGTTTTTGGCGCAAGCTGGAACCGCGCAGATTGGCCAAGAGTTCGCGCGGACGACCGGTTTCGGCCGGCCCTCCCTGTAATCTTTCCCGGCTCTCGCCAATCAACTCTGCCAGCAACACGGCCAGGACCCCGGCGATCACGATCATATCAAAAGCCCCGGCACCCCCAATCAGGACCGCCTCTGGAATCGCGTTCACCCGATACCAAATCAGTAAGCCGACGTCCAGCAAAACAACGCCCATTGTAGCAGCGATAAACGCGCTTCTGCGGGAACGCCCCGCCAGATAAGCCACCAGACCGGCGATTATTGGATAAACATAGAGCGGATCCAAAATCATCGTTTCCGGATCCGCGCCAATCAGGCGGTTCGCGGCAAAAAGCGCTCCGGCGGTTACCACCGTGGCCAATAAGGCCCTGACCCATTCCTTGGTAGTACCAGCCCGGCTTAAAACGTAGATTGCCAAACCTATAGGTATAAGACCTCCACCCAAATTAATACTCGCGCGGCTGCCCAGCGGGATATCAATAAAGCTGCCGACCGCCATGGCCGCCACGATTACCAGGGCCATCTTATCCGTAAGATACAGACGATCCAGGACCCGGTGCGCCAAACCTAATAAAATCAACCCAAATACCACCAATAAAATTGGTACCCCAATCGAAATTCCAGTCATCCAGCAAGACTCCTTTCACCAACAATAATGGTGTTAATATCCTGCCCCGGGCTATTGCAAACTATTCTGGAAGAGTTGTAATTTCAAGGTTCAGCTTAAATTAAACCGCGTCAGGCAAAATCATGTTGTTTTTAGATTGGGCAAAAGACAAAATTGGCTTTAAACCATAAAGCGGATGGATAAATAGGCTGACCGTTAGGTTAGCCAGTCCAAAATAAAAACACCAATCCCGGTTATTTCCACCAGGATTGGCGTTTGATGAACTATTAAATTTAGCGAAAACCCATTTTTCTTTCAGTAATACTTATCGGTTGCTCTTTATTAAATATTCAACAAATATTCAACGGTTGCACTGCCGCTAAGCTTTAATTTCCGGCGCTGTTTTTTTCGATCTTGGCCCAAGTGTCCCGCAACGAAACGGTGCGGTTAAAGACTAGGGCATCAGCCTTACTGTCAACCGCATCCACGCAGAAGTAGCCCTGTCTTAAGAACTGGTAACTGCTCCCCGGAGCGGCATTGGCCAGACTCGGTTCAACCTGACAGTCCGTCAGCCGCACTAACGACTGGGGATTCAGATTGCTCTTGTAGTCCGGGCCGTTCTCACCCTCTTCGTCATCCGGGTTTTCCTTTAAGAAGAGGTGGTCGTATAAACGCACTTCCGCTTGCAGGGCGTGATCGGCAGAAACCCAGTGCAGGGTGCCTTTAACCTTGCGGCCGCTCTGTTCCCCGCCGCTCTTGGTGGTCGGGTCATACGTGCAGCGCAGTTCGATTATTTCACCGGTCGCTTCATCTTTAATCACCTGCTCGCACTTAATGATGTAAGCGTGTTTCAGCCGCACTTCTTTGCCGGGTGACAGCCGGAAGAATTTTTTCGGCGGAATCTCACAGAAGTCTTCCCGTTCGATATAGAGCACCCGGGCAAAAGGCAGCTTGCGGGTTCCTAATTCAGGGTTTTCCGGATGAATCTCCGCCTCCAGCTCTTCCACCTGATTTTCCGGGTAATTAGTAAGCACTATCCGCAGGGGGTTTAAGACCGCCATCACCCGGGGTGCCCGCGCGTTCAAGTCCTCCCGGATGCAGTGCTCCAGCAGGGCGATATCAACGGTGCTGTTGCTCTTGGCAACGCCGATGCGGTCGGCAAAATCCCGAATGGCTTCCGGGGTATACCCCCGCCGGCGCAGACCGGAAATCGTCGGCATCCGCGGGTCATCCCAACCGCTGACGTAGCCTTGTTCTACCAGTTCCCGCAGTTTGCGTTTACTCATCACCGTATAGTTCAGATTCAGCCGGGCAAACTCAATCTGCTGCGGCCGACTGTTTGATTCCGCGGAATAATCCACGTTGTCCAAGGCCCAGTCGTACAAGGGACGGTGGTCCTCAAATTCCAGGGTGCAGATCGAATGGGTAATGTCCTCCAGCGCGTCCGAAAGCGGGTGCGCGTAGTCGTACATCGGATAAATACACCACTGGTCCCCGGTCCGGTGGTGAGTGGCCCGCAAGATCCGGTACAGGACCGGGTCACGCATGTTCAAATTGGGGGAATTCATATCAATCTTGGCGCGCAGGACGCGGGAACCGTCCGGGTATAGCCCGGCTTTCATGCACTCAAACAGCTCCAGGTTTTCCGCCACCGAACGGTTGCGATAGGGACTTTCCTTCCCCGGCTGGGTCAAAGTTCCCCGATACTCCCTGATTTCCTGGGCGCTTAAATCACAAACGTACGCTTTGCCCTTTTGAATCAGCTGCACCGCGTATTCGTATATTTTTTCAAAGTAATCCGAAGCGTAGAACAACCGGTCGTCCCAGTCAAATCCCAGCCAGCGCACATCAGTCATGATGGAATCGACGTATTCCACCTCTTCTTTGCTCGGGTTGGTATCGTCAAACCGCAGATTGCAGAGGCCATTGTTTTTCGCGGCCAGACCGAAATTCAAACAGATCGATTTCGCGTGGCCAATATGCAGATAGCCATTCGGTTCCGGCGGGAAGCGCGTATGCACCCGGCTGTCGTTTTTCTGGTTCTTCAAATCTTCGTTAATGATATTTTGAATAAAATTAGCCGAGATGTCTGGATTGGGCGTGGCCATATGCGATGGCCTCCTCTCTTTGCTTACTCAATGATCATGTCTGCTTACTGAAATACCGGTCTGTCAGCGCAAATTTCTTAACTGCCGGTTATAATACCTAATCTGGATGCTCAAATATCCATCTGGTCACTCAAGCACCCTAATTGCTTACGCAAATATCTTATCTATTCTGCCATAAATTTCAGCCTAGTTCAATTGAATCAGCGGCTTTGAGCGCAATTTTGTGCAGATTTAGGCTATTTTTTTAATTTTAATTTTTTGGCTGGTTTTTAAATTTAGCCAGAGCATCCGCCAGCGCGGTGTTGATCGGTTCCTCTTGGCGCTGCTGCCGCAGATACTGAAAAACCTCTTTTTTGTTGGGTGCCCCGGCTCCGGTCTCCTCTTTCCGTTTCGTAAAGGCCGCCAGTTTTTCGCGGTACCCGCAGACGCAGGCAAACAGCTTGTGCTCCCCTTCCCCCCGCAGCTCCATTTTTTTATGACATTCGGGACAGCGGGCATTGGAGGTGATGGCCAGCCCTTTGCGGTAGCCGCATTCCCGGTCTTGGCAAATCAGCATTTCTCCCCGCTTCCCCTTGACCTGCAGCAGCAGTTTGCCGCAATCCGGACACTTGGTCCGGGTCAGGTTGTCGTGCCGATAGCTTTGCTGGCTGCCCATTACCGCTGCGACCAATTCCCTGGCATAGCCGCGGATCCTCTTGAGGAATGCTTCCTGGTTCGCCTGTCCCTGGCTGATCTCAACCAACTGCTGTTCCCATTTTGCGGTTAATTCCGGGGATTTAAGCTCCGGCGGCACCAGTTCGATCAGCTGCCGGCCTTTCGAGGTCGGAATAATCTCTTTTCCCTGACGCTCCATATAAAAAGAATTAAACAGCTTCTCAATAATTTCCGCCCGGGTGGCCGGGGTGCCCAATCCATGGCTGCTGTCCAAAACCTCCCGCAGCCGCTGGTTTTCAATCATTTTTCCGGGGTGCTCCATGGCTGAAAGCAAGCTGGCTTCCGTATACCGGGCCGGGGGCTTGGTTTTGCCCGTTCCAACCTTTACCGAGTTGATTTTATAAGTTTCCCCGCGCCGGATTTCCGGCAGGAGCTGGCTTGGTCCCGCTTCCATTTCCGCTTCCGCACCCGCCTCGGCTTCCTCATCCTCCCCGGGTGCGGTTCCAGCGTAAACCTGCTGCCAGCCTTTGGCCTTGACTATTTTCCCTTTGGCTGTAAAAACCTCTCCCTTGACGGCAGCCTTGACCGTCGTCTGCTCATATTCAAAGGCTGGGGAAAGTACGGCCAAGAATCTTTTAACGATCAGATCGTAGATCTTCGCTTCATCCCGGGTTAGTTTAGCCAGCAGGACCGGCTGTTCCGTAGGGATAATCGCGTGATGGTCCGTAACTTTAGAATTATCCACCAGTCGCTTGGTGGTAATCAGCTTGTTCTTTAAAAGGGAGCGGGCGAATTCCGCGTAGGAACCGACTGCAATACTGCGCAACCGTTCCGGTAGGGTGGGGACAATATCCTCGCTAAGATGCCGTGAATCGGTGCGGGGATAGGTCACCAGTTTATGGTTTTCGTAAAGCTGCTGCATGATGGCCGAAGTGGTTTTTGCGGTAAACCCGTATCTGCGGTTAGCGTCCCGCTGCAGTTCCGTGAGGTCGTAAGCCAGAGGCGGGTGATCTTTTTTCAGTTCTTTCTTGACTTCTAATATTTCCGCGGTCTGCCCGCTGACTTTGGCCGCGAGTGCCTCAATCCGGTTTTTATCAAAGACTCGGGTCTGCCCCGTGGTCTTATCCTGCCAGCGCAAAGAAAATCCCGGGGTATAAATCGTTAGGTTCCAGTAGTCTTTAGGAATGAAACGGCTTATTTCCTTTTCCCGTTCCACGACCAGCGCCAGGGTAGGGGTCTGGACCCGGCCGGCCGAAAGCTGAGCGTTGTACTTGCAGGTTAATGCCCGGGTTACGTTCAGACCCACCAGCCAGTCTGCCTGGGCGCGGCATTCCGCGGACGCCCAGAGGTTTTCGTATTCCCGGCCCGGTTTTAAACGGCTGAACCCTTCTTTGATCGCCTTTTCGGTTTGCGAAGAGATCCACAAACGCTTAATCGGTTTGCGCCAGCCCGCTTTTTGAATGATCCACCGCGCCACCAACTCCCCTTCGCGCCCGGCATCCGTGGCAATGATCAACTCGTCCAGGTCCGGCCTTTGCATCAGGTTTTTTACCGCAGTATACTGTTTAGCGGTCTCTTTAATCACCACTAGTTCCATTTTGGGGGGGAGC
>CAZKWP010000098.1:0-8420 GCA_964556555.1 uncultured Syntrophomonadaceae bacterium | reverse complement strand
ACGCTGGGCAATTTCCCCCATAAAGTTCGATTGTCCTGACCATTCAGTATTGCTTCAACCGTGCCTGGCCCCTGGGAACGCCCCAGCAGAATGATTCTTTCAAAGACCTGAGCGTCCATCAGTTTCCGTAAGACCGGCCGCTGCTTAAGGTCAGCCGGAGACGAACCGTGAACCGTCGTGATTACGCTGACTCCGGCGTTTAATAAATCCTCAATTGCTTCCGCATCTTCCAGCCGGCCAATCTCATCGGCAGCAACAACCCGCGGGGACATTGAACGCAGCAGCATTAGCATCCCTTCCGCTTTGGGACAACGGTCCAGGACATCCGTGCGCAGACCGACCTCTTTTTGGGGAACGCCCGCAAAGCAGCCGGCAATTTCAGAGCGCTCATCGACTAGTCCCACATTGACGCCAGGAAAATCCAAGGCCTTAATCCCGTTACTTACTTGCCGGACGATATCGCGCAGGAGCGTGGTTTTCCCGGCCTGCGGCGCCGAAATTAAAAGTGTATGGTAAATTCGGTCGTGACGTCGGTCAATCAGATAAGGCAGCACCGCATCCGCAGCCCCCAGGATCTGCCGGCTAATCCGGAAATTCAGGCCCGAGATGTATTTGAGCAGTTTAATCCGTTTCTTGTCCACCACGGCCTGACCAGCCAAACCTACCCGGTGGCCGCCGGGCAGGGTTATAAATCCGCTGCGCAATTCTTCTTCCAGGGCATAAATCGAACTTTGGCTGATTAATTGCAGTGTTCGATGCAAATCTTCGGCTTCAATTGCTACCCCCTCAAATAATTTATCCGTTAATTGGCCGACCGGGGTTAAGGCCAATTCTTTGGCGCCTAGCCGCAGTAATAATGGTTGTCCTTGCCGCAGCCTGATTTCTTCCATTTCCCGCAGAGACTCTGCCGGTATTTGGGCCAACAGCCGCTGCAGCCGGGGGGCTAAAAAGGGAATGATGAGTAAGCCGGGCACAGATTTAGCCGGGTCTTTAAGCATCGAGTCAGCCAACGGAGCTGCCGAAATGGTGGTCCCGGTATGGGGTTTAACCGGTTTGGGGCTTTCCATCGGAGGTTTAAAAATTACCGAAGCCATGGTTCCCCCCCCTCTCCGTAATATAAATACGGTCATTAACCCCTATTTATTCCAGCCAAAAACAAAATGAGGCAGGATTGTTAAAACAACCCTGCCTCGGTGATTATCCGAAAATTTTATTCATTATTTAGATAAGGTCGATTCGGTGATATACGGGTTGGCGCAGGATCCCGGTCCGATTTGAATTGTCAAATAATACTGCCGTAGGCTGCAGGAAGAAGTCCGGCAGAACCCGGTCATTGGCTGATTCTGTCGTCGGAGACAGTTGCCGTTGCTGTTCCGACAGCCAATTGGCCAAGGCGATTACATCTATTTGAAAGATTTCAATATGCACATATTTATTGATTTCCCGAGCCGAAAAGCCCCGAAAATGGGGCAATAAATCATTGATGTTTTCAGGGTTGCCTAAGAAATCATGGGTTCGCTGCTTCTGGTTATCGAGAAAGGTTCGCGGAAACCAGGCTGCCGGCAGAACGCCGCCAGATTGCAGCAGATAGTCAAACTTCAGCACTTCCAGGAAAATCTCCTGGTTTACGCTTAAGGAAAGCTCTTTACGCTTCCCATAACCCCCTAAGATTTGAAACAAGGCATTCGTATTATGGGGCCTTTGGTGCAGACCCTGCGCTTCCCAGAACAAGGCGAACTCTGCAAAAAAATCAAAAGGCGTTTGGCCTCCCTGGTGTAACAATAAGTTCAGAGAGTGCTGAAAGCGCTGGGAGTTGTAGTACTTTTCCACCAAGTCTTCTATCAGGTGCAAACGGAGAATTTCTCCATAATCCAGCGTATCGGTGGCCAGCACTTCGTAAGGCGGGTCATCCGCATAAATACAGCCGAAACTGGCTGCCTGCCGCCGCAGTCCGGAGCCTTTCAGCAGCTTTAAAAATCCCAGCTGCAAAAGATGCGGACGCAGGGAAAAAACCGCGTTAAAAGAACGCCTGAAAGACGAGTAGGTTTCCTGGGGCAAACCAGCGATCAAATCTAAGTGCAGATGAATATTCTGGGGTTTGGCGAGACGCTGTACCACCGGTTTTAGGTGGTGCCAGTCCGCCTTGCGTTTAACCGCGGCCAGCGTCGCTTCATTGGTGGATTGGACGCCGATTTCAAATTCAAACAAACCCGGGGGCGCCTGCTCCAGCAGCTCGAGTGTTGCTTCGTCTAAAAGAGCGGCCCCTATTTCAAAATGGAAGCGGACCGACCGCTCCTCCGGCATATTTTCCATCAAGAAACTGAATATTTCCCGAGCCCGGGCTGGCTGACAGTTAAAGGTACGGTCAACAAATTTAATCGTTTCCGCGCCTTGAGCCATTAAACCGAGCAGGTCGTTTTTGACCCGTTCCAGGGAAAAATAACGCACTCCCTTTTCCAGCGAGGAGAGGCAGTATTGACAAGAGAAAGGGCAGCCCCGGGAGCTTTCGTAATAGACGACCCGATTTTTCAACTCCGCGGCTTCCCCCAACTGATAAGGGGGCGGAATTTGGTCGAGCTCCTCCTGCACGGGACGGGCTGGATTTAGTTTTACCTCGTCCCCTTCCCGGTAGGCCAAACCCAAAATCCCCGGGCCGGCCTTAGCAGTGGTTCCTGAATGGGATAATTTCTGCAGCAGCTCCTTAAAGGTAACTTCGCCTTCCCCAAATACCACATAATCCAGGTAAGGATGCAAACGCATCAACTCAGTCGCATCGTAGGAAACTTCCGGCCCGCCCAGGACGATGATGACATCCGGCCGGATTTTCTTTAGCTTTCGGCAAACCGCCAGTATCTTATCTATATTCCAGATATAACTGGAAAACGCCACCAGATCGGCGTTTTTCCGATAGATTTCTCCCAAAATATAATTGTTCTGGTCATTGATCGTGTATTCCGCCAATTCCATCTCCCAGTCCCCCTCCGCACAGTAACTGCGCAGATAGCGTAAAGCGAGAGAAGAATGACTAAAACGGGCATTTAAGGCTGTCAGTAGAATCCGCATTAATTAAAGTCCTGTCCCTTCTTAAACTTGACTAAATATTTTTGCTTAATTTGGATCGGCGCATACGACAGCTTGGCTTGGCGTATCCCTAAGTGTCCTTGGTCATCCTCGCGGTTGACGCAAATAATTTCGGGATGCCTTGCCTGAATCAGCCGGGCAAACTCCCGGTTGATCATTTGATAGGCGCCCCGGATTTCACCAAAGGCTTTTTCAACGTGAATGTCAAAGGTATGGGCATTCAGTTGGCTGCCCATCGTGTAAGCGATGATTTTACCGGCCGACCGAAGGAGCCCTCCCTCTAAACCCAACTCGGTGAAATACTCAAAAAAACGGCTTACCACGAGCCTTTCCTGGGCCAGCTGCTGATCCCGCTCTAAATCCCGGGTTTTATACCAGGCTTGATTCATTTCCCAACATTCCGCTAAGTTGTTTAAGGTAAGCGGTTCAAAACTCCAAAGATGATTCTGCAAAAAATAATTGATATGATTGCGTTTGGCGGAAAGTCTACGGCCAGGCAAGCGGACGAGATGATCCAGTAAATAAACATAGTCAAACAGATTGCGAATCTCGACGTACTTAAACTGCCCGGGAAATAATTGGTTTAAAATAGTCAAATTTTCCGGGGACAACCCAATTAATTTAAAGGGAAAGCCATCAGAAGCAGCGTCTTGACGCATGTCCAGGAGCAGGGATTTTAGATCTCCCGGTCCGACCGGAAAGAAATAACTCGGAGTCCCATCCAGATTAATTCCTTTGATTAACAGACAATCATCCACCCGCGTCACATAATATGGATAAATCACGGACCAGGCGAACAGATTGGCAAAACTATACTGGCTGTTCTGCAGACCGGCGGCCAGCAGCAGCGGCACCATCCAAGCTTGGTCTTCCAGTTCCAGTGCTTTAAAATTAATCTTCATATAATTCATCATTTAAATCCTGTTAATAATCTTGAAGTCCTGTCAAAAGCTCGTTTTTATACCAGTGCCATAAAGAAGTTACGCTTACTCTTTACTTTTCACGCCTATTTGATGCACCGGGCGGCTGTCTGGGGCGCAGGAGCTAATCTTAGTCTTTTGTCCGAGGCTTTGGCACACTTATCTCAGTCGCTTGGCCGGGGGCGCTTCTTCTGCGACACCCGCGTAAGTCTGGACAATCGAGGCGTATTGGCGTGCTTCTTCACCCACTACTTCCAGATCGGAGTCCATCCAGTTGCGGCGGCGGATGGCCACTAAGGCCCATTCTTTGGCGCTGCCTTTAACATAATTCTCGGCAGCTGGATCCCCGGCTGTCCAAATTGCGCCCGAGGGCAGGGTAAGTTCCAGATACAATGGGACAGCTGGCAAGGTTAAGTTATTGATTCGGTAGGCATTCGGGCGGGCTTGCCAGGATAGAAATAAGGTGCTGGTAATGCGCTCTTTCACTATTGGCTCCAGGTTCAAAGCGTCATAAATATCTACCGAGTGTCCCCAGAGTTCCATTAAACGCGCGGAAGCCAACGATCTGGCAGCCATCGGCAGCCCGGGGAACCAGGGAACGCGCGCCTTAGGGTCGATCTGATAAAAAAGTCCCAGCATCCGGGTGCGTTCCTTCCGCCACCAGCTTAAAACCTCGGCCCCGCTTAGATGGTGAAACGAGGTAGCCCGAAAATACTCATCCTGACCGGCTTCGGCCTCGGCAATTACTACTAAGTCCGCCGCCTTCCCCTCCATCAGCTGACTAGCCGTGTAATCATAAAAAGCCAGGTGAATAATCGCGTCTTTAATATTCCACATCTCCACCCCCGGGAGCGGGGTCAGCCATTGCTCTTCCGTCAAATCAGCTACCAGGACATCTGTCGCAGCCTGTTCGGCGATCAAATCATTGAGAATAGTTTCCATAAGACTTCCTCCTTCCGAACTATTAAAACATCCGCTTATTTTATTTTGCCATATCTTCCAAACTTTTTCCAAACTTTATTAACGGATCGGAGATTTGCCGAATTTCAGATAACAAACAAAAGGCCCCGGAATTACCGGAGCCTTAACCCAAAACTTGATTTTCCTTAATCTTAAATCTTAAATTTTATATATCACCCTGACGGGGGGAGCGGTCATACTGCCCATCATCCTGACCAATAATTGCCGGTTCAAAGTCAAAAGACCCGTCATTAACGAACACAACTTCGTTGCAGGTAGGGCAGGTGACCTCAACGACGTCCTCATCCTCGAGTACTTCCGCCGTAAAACAAACCGGTTCGTGACACTTCGGACAATCAATCTCGACCATTTGACCCGAACTATCCCCTTCCTCCGGGTCTCCGAATAGTTCACCCTCTAATTCGTAAAGATCTTCATCAATCGCTTCCATGTAAGTCTCGAGTTCTTGATGCACCTCCCAAAGATTATCCAAGTTGGTCACCAGATCCCCCATTACTTCGATAATCCCGTTAATAATCCGCCCTTCTTTGCTATTGGATTTTACCTCCAGACCTTCCGCTAAGCCCTGTAAGTAAGACATCTTTTTTCTAAGCTCTTTCACTAAACGAACCCCCTTTTTAAAAACTAAGGTTTCTGGGCAGAGTATATCCGCTATATTATTCCACCCAGTCAGGGATCTATACCTGGACTGGTTTAAGCTGGAAAAATTAAAACCCAGCCGGCAAATATACCAGCTGGATTAATTGTTAATTAGCTTTATTATTACATTTTAGCTCTATTTTATTTTAAGGACGCATCGCCATTAACTGACTAAAAGGCAGTTCCGAAAATAAGTCCCGGTAAATACAATGGAAAAATTACCTTAATGCTTAAAATACCCTTTAAATTCCTATATAAATCTCGGAATAAAGGCCCGGGCAAAATTGGCAAACCGCTTATGCCTTTATACCCGTACCATGTAAGTACCGGTTCGGGTATCTACCCGGATAACGTCTCCGATATTAATGAAAAAGGGAACGTTAACCATTGCCCCGGTCTCTACCCGGGCTGGTTTACCGCCGCCGGAAGCGGTGTCGCCCCGGATCCCCGGATCAGTCTCAACTACTTCCAGTTCCACAAAGTTGGGGGGCTCCACGTTAATCGCGGATCCTTGGAAAAACAGAACCGATAAGACCATGTTTTCTTTCAGCCATTTTAAAGCATCCGCCATTTGTTCCTTAGATAAAGATACCTGTTCGTAGTTTTCAACGTCCATTACCGCGTAATTATCCCCGTCCATATAAAGGTACTGCATCTGGCGGCGGTCGAGTCGGCCCTTGGGCACCTTCTCACCAGCCCTGAAGGTTTTTTCAATAACCGCGCCAGTTCTTACGTTCTTTAGCTTACAACGCACAAAAGCCGACCCTTTGCCCGGCTTTACGTGTTGAAATTCAACAACCGCCCAAACATCGCCTTCCAGTTCAATGGTCAGACCGGTTTTAAAATCATTGGTTGAAATCATCGCTTTAGCCCCTTCCTGCTACAACTTTGGCGTACTTTTTATTCCGTATAATATTACCCTATTTTACCGCGCTTGACCATAGTTTTTACCTAATATACCAAATTCAATGCCAAATTCAATTATCCTGTTTGCTTTCAATTTGCATGCGCTCCGCTGGTTAGGTTAATCCTTTGGGGCAGTGGGTTAAAACCTCGTACCCGGTATTGGTAAGCATGGCCAGGTCTTCGATGCGCACTCCCCCCCAACCAGGGAGGTAAATGCCGGGTTCAACCGTTACGACCATGCCCGGTTCCAGAACGGTCTGATCCCGGGCCGCTAAGCTCGGTTCTTCATGGATTACCCTGCCCACGCCATGCCCCAGAGCATGACCGAAATAATCACCGTATCCGCTGCGACTTATGACCTCCCGCGCTGCTTTATCCACTTCGGCCGCCACCACTCCCGGCCGTAAAATCTGCAGTGCCGCATCCTGAGCTCTTTGCACCACCGCATAAATTTCTTTTTGTTTCGGAGTCGCGGGTCCGATACTGACCGTCCGGGTGCAATCAGAACAGTATCCTCTCCACACCGCGCCAAAATCAACAATCACCAAATCTCCGTTCTGAAATTTTCGCTCCGTGGCCATGCCGTGCGGCAGGGAAGACCGGGGTCCAGCGGCAATTATGGTTTCAAAAGCTAAGGCCTGCGCGCCTTTTTTGCGCATCGCATACTCTAATTCCACCGCGACTTCTCTTTCCTGAATTCCCGGCCGAAGCAGCGGCAAAATTTCCAGAAAGGCGGCATCGGCGATTTTCCCCGCCTCCTTTATGCAGGCCATCTCTTCCGGGTTTTTGATCATGCGCAGTTTTAAGGTCAAATCCGGCAAAGGGATAAACTCGACCGCATCGCCGAGCTTGCCCACCCAGATTTCGTATTGTTCCCAGGTGACAAAGTCCCGCTCAAAGCCAATTGTCTCCAACTTGAGTTCGAGGATTAAGCGGCGCAGGGTTTCGCTAAGCGGCTGCTCGATTTGGACAATCGTAAAATTTTTGGCCTGGGCTTTGGCCTGTTCCAAATAACGAAAGTCCACCAATAGCTGAGCGCTATTTTTCGTCAGCAGCAGCATGCCGGTGGAGCCTTCAAAACCGCTGAGGTATGCCAAGTTTTCCGGTTTTAAGACAATTACAGCCTCGGTTCCGGCCGCATCCATTTTTTCCCGAAACAGCCGCAGCCGATTTTGGCAGACCTCGCCCAAATCTTTAACCGGGATTTTTGGAGCCTTGGTTTTTATGGCTGTCTGCTCTCCCCGAAACGCAGGCCGGCCTGGCCTCCCTGTTTTCGGGGAGGAGCAGAGTTGATATTTATAGTTGGTTTTGCACTCTTTAAATGTCATACGCGTTACCTCTACCTTTAGTCTTACCGCTAATTTTTGCCCTTAAAGCTTAAATCTGTCCTTCTCTCTTAAACCGGTTTCGCTTTGGCCAGCCAGCGCCTGGCCCCTTCTAAAGCCAAAAGATAGCTCTCCGCGCCCAGCCCGCTGATCTGTCCCCCGACCACCGGAGCGAGCACCGAGTGCTGCCGAAACGCTTCCCGCGCGTAAATGTTGGATAAGTGGACCTCGATGGCCGGAATATCTACCGCTTTCAGGGCATCGCGCAAAGCCAAACTGTAGTGGCCTAACGCCCCCGGGTTTATCAAAATGAAGTCCACCCGGCCTAAAGCCTGGTGGATTGTATCGATCAGTACTCCTTCATGGTTGGACTGCCAAATCTCTATTTCCAAGCCGGCTTCTTCAGCCGCTTTTTCCAAGGAGCCGTTAATTTCGGCCAGGGTAACCGATCCGTAAATTTCTGGCTCCCGCTGTCCCAGCATATTCAAGTTAGGACCATGTAAAACCATAACCCTAGACACCATATATCCTCCATTCCCCACGGTAAACAAAATCCTGACCAAACCGC
>CAZKWP010000097.1:7980-8559 GCA_964556555.1 uncultured Syntrophomonadaceae bacterium | reverse complement strand
ACCGCTATCCTCTGTAATAGCCGCCGCCTATGAATTCTCTTATCAGCGAATTGAATGGAATGTGGAAATCATCCATTGGTTCAAAAAACGACAACAAATTCAACAAACGCTCTCCAATCAAATAATACGGACTGTCTTTGCTGATCTGCTTCAGGGAGGCTTCGGCCAGCGGACGCAGCACATTCATTTCATATATGAGTGACGAGTTGAACATTACATCGCAGTCTTCCTGGTATTTAAAGATATTGCCGTATTCTCCGCGTCGAACGCTGTCCCACTGCTTGATGTTATTTTCAGCGGGTGTTCCCCTAAACCGGTCGTCTCTGACGATCCGGCGGATGAGCCTGACTTCCGTTTCAGGCACCCGGTTTATCAAATCAATATTGAGCCCATAGAGTGCATTAACGATGATCTCGAAAAATACTTTCCGGTTGACGTCCGGCAGGATCCGGGGATTGATGGCATGGATGCCCTCCATCAGGAGGATCTCATCCGGCCCTACATAGAGTGTTTTTGTCTTTTCCGCGCGGCTGCCGGTAACAAAATCAAAGGTCGGCGCTTGTACTTCCTCGCCTTGGA
>CAZKWP010000097.1:4129-7970 GCA_964556555.1 uncultured Syntrophomonadaceae bacterium | reverse complement strand
TGACTATGCAGCAGATCGAGATCAAGGGACTCGACGTTTTCAAAATCAATATTGCCTTCTTCGTCTAAGGGCCTCTTGTCGCGATCAACAAAATAATCATCAAGCGACAGCACTACCGGCTTCAGGCCGTTTACCCGAAGCTGCGTCGACAGCCGCTTGGCGAAGGGCGTTTTCCCCGAAGATGAAGGGCCGGAAATTAAAAGCACCCGCAGAGCCCGTTTATTTTGAAGTATCATGTCCGCTATGCCCGCGATCTCCTTTTCGTGCAGCGCTTCGGCGATGCTGAGCAGATCAAAGCTTCTCCCGGACGTAATATATTTATTCACGTCGGATATAAGCTCCATATTTATATTACGGAGCCAGTTCTGGTTTCTGTCATAGGTCGACGATAATTTTTCCGGCGGAATCAATGGCGCCTTGCCTCCTCTTTCCGCATCACCAAAGTCAACGATAAATCCAGTCGAGAATGGTATGATGTTGAATCGCGCCACCATAGAGGAACAATCATGGGCTTCATAAAGCACATTGACGGTTCTGCCGTCCATTTTGTATTGGAAATAACCGTCCTTCCGGCCCGAGTACTCCATCAGACTATTGGACGCGACCCATTCGTTCAGCTTTTTGCCGATCTGAGAAACCTCGCGTATCGAAAGGATTGAATTTTTAAGTCTGCAGAAAACGCCCTCCTGGATGGAGTAAGCCGTCTTCAGCGTATCATCCGGAAAAAGATCCTGTATCACTTGGATCAAGCCAAGCTTGACCGTCTGTCGGTCTCTGCTCAAATGTGTCTCTTTCATCTCTGACACCCCTTTCATCTATCGAAAAGGTTTTAAATTATTATACCAAAATTTCCATTTCAAGTTTGCGTTTATTCGACATCAAAGGCAGACTAAAAGGAATTGATTATAAACTATCTCTGTCTCTAACTCTGCCAGAGCTTCAAGATAAATGTGTTATAATTTGATTTAAAATAGATATCACCGGCTTTAACAAATCGAAACAGCGCTACCACTAACTTCAATATCTAAGGCAACGGTATTAGTAATATTAGTCGTTCCGCAATCCAGAAGGAGGATAAGCCTTATCGAAAACGAAAACCTGGTTCAATCGGGAGAACAACACCGGAGGGCTCTGATTCTGCTTGTCTTAACGGCTGTAATGTGGAGTCTCGGCGGGTTATTAATAAAATCGGTAAATGCCCACCCTTTGGCGATAGCTGGAGTCAGAAGCTCCATCACGTCCCTGACGCTGCTAATCGTGCTGAAAAAGCCGTGTTTAACCTGGTCTTTTGCGCAGCTTGGGGCAGCGCTGTCAATCGCTGCTACCGGGACGCTTTTTGTAGTTGCAACCAAAACCACTACAGCGGCCAACGCGATTCTGCTCCAATATACAGCGCCGATTTATGTGGCACTGCTGGGGTCTAGTTTTCTCAAAGAAAAAACTAAGCCCCTTGATTGGGTAACGATTTTGGTGGTAATGGGCGGCATGGTGCTATTCTTCATGGATCAGCTCAGTCCGGCGGGTTTTTGGGGAAATATCGCGGCTGTGACGAGCGGAGTAACCTTCGCGTTTTTTACGATATTCATGCGGATGCAAAAGGACGGCTCGCCCCTGGAATCCGTGCTGTTGGGGAATCTGCTGACAGCGGTAGTCGGGCTTCCTTTTCTCTCCGTCTCCATGCCCGATCCAACCGGATGGCTGATCCTCGCCATCCTGGGAGTCGTTCAGATTGGTATTCCGTACATCCTTTATTCTAAGGCGATTAAACACGTTTCCGCCCTGGAAGGGGTTTTAATCCCGATCCTAGAGCCGATTCTGAATCCCTTATGGGTATTTCTGATGCTGGGAGAGGTCCCCGGAACTTGGTCTTTGGTCGGCGGAATCCTGGTACTTACGGCGGTAACCGCAAGGTGGGTTCATTGGCTGTTGCCTTCACCTGAATTAAAAACCGGAAAGAATGAAACAGCCTGACAGTGAAGCAGGGGGACGGTTCTCTTGCTTCATTTTTCTTTAACTGACTCAGGAAGCAAGTAACTTAAATGATTTTAGCGATTGGTTTTTAATTTTATTAAACACTAAATTTCTCGGATGGGTTAGGGCCTCCCGTCCATCCCGTTTATTTTTCGCCCCACTTCATCCCCATGTAGCCGATCCCGGCCCGGAGTTCCGTCAGCATCTGGTTCAGCCGCTTCCGCCGGGTTTCCTCACGCTTGCCGCGAATAATCCAGCCGATGTAATCGTTCTGCTGATACGGCGGACGGGCGCGGTATCGCTCCCAGAGAACGTTCTCATCCAAGGCAGCAGCCACATAATCGGGTATATCGTGGACTTGGCGGGTCATCCGCCTGGCATTAAGATCGTTTTTCATCGTCAGCACTTCCAGTCTATTTTGGCTGGTTTTGGCTCAGCCTCAACCGACACGGCTCGCAGCGCGTCCAGCATCTGTCCACACTCTTCGGCGGCGCACTGCTCAAGCTGCGGCCACGGAGCTTCCGTTCCGAGCGTGTCATACGCAACCGCGATTGCCCCGTATAGAGGGAGTCCGATACAGTGCCGGGCGGAGTGAATGGTTGACGCGCACTGACCGATCGCCCGGGCGGCGGCCTGCGCAGCCGGGTTCCCTTCGGATTCGCGGGCCGCTCCGTGGCACTCGAGGATTACCTTTTTCGCCTGCGGCAGCTTTATCGCACCCGCCAACCATTCCCGGGCGGCATTCAGGGCATTTTGCGGCCGCGGGTCATCCGGGTAATCCTTGTTCCACAGCGGCAGCAGGACGCGCTCGGCATAATCAACCGCCCAATTTGCCAGCGTTGTTTTACTCTGCGTTTCAATCAGTTTTACCAGCGCCTGAATATACGGCGCGTCCCAGTCACTCAGCATCTTTCGCAGTTTTGCCATTCCCGTCCTCCTGATCAAAAGTACCGCCTGAAACGCGTTACTTTTTCCAGGCCCAGCCGACTAATTCGTTGATGTCTGAAATCCCATTTTCCCGGCAGTATTCCCGCAAACCGTCTATTACATCCATGGTGGCCCGGGGGTTGCTGAAGTTGGCTGTTCCTACGGCCACGCCGGTGGCCCCGGCCAGGATAAACTCCAGGGCATCCGCGGCATTCATGATTCCGCCCATGCCGATAATGGGCAGGTCTACCGCCTGGGCAACCTGCCAGACCATCCGCACGGCTACCGGTTTGACGGCTGGCCCGGAGAGCCCGCCAACCACGTTGGCCAGGACCGGCTTGCGCGTTTTGACATCTATGGCCATCCCCAGCAGGGTATTGATCAAAGACAAGGCGTCCGCCCCGGCCGCGGCCACGCTTTCAGCCATCAAGACGATGTTGGTGACGTTCGGCGATAACTTTGCAATCACCGGCCGGGTAGTCGCCGCACGGACTGCCCGAATAACCTCCGCGGCCATGGCCGGGTCGGTGCCAAACTGCAGTCCGCCTTTTTTGACGTTGGGACAGGAGATGTTTACCTCAAGTCCAGCGACCCCTTCGGCTTGATCCAGCCGGCGGGCCACCTCAGCGTAATCCTCCACCGTGTTGCCGGCGATATTTACGATGACCGGGGTGCCGATCGTCCGCAGGTAAGGCAGGTAATCCTGAATGAAAGACTCAACACCCGGGTTTTGCAGGCCGATGGCATTGAGCATGCCGGCCGGGGTTTCGGCCATCCGCGGCACCGGGTTGCCTAAACGCGGTTCCAGGGTGGTGCCTTTGACCGTTATTGCCCCCAGTTGGCGCAGGTCCACATACGGGGCGTATTCCGGGCCGAAGCCGAAAGTGCCGGAGCCGGTCGTTACCGGGTTCTGCATTTGAATCCCGCCGATATTAACGGCTAA
>CAZKWP010000097.1:0-4119 GCA_964556555.1 uncultured Syntrophomonadaceae bacterium | reverse complement strand
GCTAAATTAACTTTATTCGGCATCCAGAATGACCTCCTCTCCCCAGAAAACCGGGCCCTCAACGCAAACCCGCGCGTATTTCCAGGCCGGGGCTCCCGGCTCAGCCACTTTGCCTGCCGCTTTCGCCACTGCCTCATCTGGCTTGACCGCAGTTTTCACCTGGCAGACGCAGGCCAAACAAGCCCCGACGCCGCAGCCCATCCGTTCTTCGAGCGATACCTGCAGCGGCACCCGGTAAGCGGCGCAAAGCTGCCACACCGCGCGCAGCATCGGCACCGGGCCGCAGGAATAAACGCAGATTCCAGCTGGCGCTTCCGCTAAAACGCCTTTCTCGATTAAACTGCTAGTCTCATTGTGAACGCTGCCGGCTCCTCCCGGCAACTCATCTGTAATTCCTTTTGGCCCCGGGATGTGCAGAGCGGCATCCACGCCGCCCGCCCCACTCGACGGCTTTGCCGTAATTCCTTTTTGCTCCAGCTGCTGTTTTAACAAATCCACCGCGTTCCCCCGGGTTCCCCGGCTGCCGTCATCGGTCGCGATTTCTACTTGCGCTCCCGTTTGGCTGAATGCCTCTACCGCCAGTAGCCCGTCCGCGGAACGCGCCCCTAAAATTACGGTTACCGGGAGTCCCCGCTTCACCAAAGTCTCGACTAACGGCAGAAGCGGTGCCACGCCCAATCCTCCGCCTACCACCAAAGCCTCGGTCACCGGCGGCCGATCGTTATCCGCTATCTGCAAAGGCTCCGGCAAATAAAAACCGCGGCCAAGCGGACCCATGACGTCCAGGGTTGCCCCGGCCGGCAGCCGGCTCAGCAGCTCCGTGCCTCTTCCCACTACCCGATAGAGCAGAGTCAGGGTTCCCGCAACCCGGTCAATCCCGTGTAAACTGAGGGGCCGCCGCAGCAGCGGGTCCAGGGTATCCCCGCAGCGCACATGCACAAACTGCCCGGGCTCCGCGACCTGGGCCATTTCCGGCGCCGCGAACGTCAGCCGGTAATGCCCGGGGGCTACGGCTTCGTGCCGAATGATTTTGGCTAAACAAAGCAACGACATCTGAATCTACCTTTCATCTCTTTATTTAAATCTACCCGTTGTCTATTGTCTATTCTCAATTCACTATTCTCTATCTACTATTTACTACTTACTGGTCACTAAATCCTGCAGGGCGTTTACCTCAAAAAAATCCCCGCGTTTCAGACAGCGCAGTACCTGCTGCGTTACCTTAACGGTATCCAGAGATGTCAGACACGATACATTCATTTCCACTGCCGCCCGCCGAATCTTGAAACCGTCGGTTTCCGGCTGCTTGCCGCGGGTAAAGGTATTGATTACCAGGTCCACCTTCCCCTCGCGGATCCAGTCAATCAGATTGGGCGAACCCTCCCGGATTTTCTTCACGGTCTGCACCTCAAGCCCGGCCTCGCGCAGGGCTTGGGCAGTACCGGCCGTGGCCACAAACTGGTAGCCCATCTGGGCAAAAGTTTGCAGAATCGGCACGGCCTCGGCTTTATCCTTATCCGCAATCGTGGCCAGAATCGTTCCCTGCTGGGGAATATCCATCCTGGCGGCGAGCAGGGCTTTGTAAACGGCCCGGTCCAAAACCCGGTCAATCCCCATTACTTCGCCGGTCGATTTCATCTCCGGCCCCAAGGCGATATCCACATCCAGCAGTTTATCAAAGGAAAAGACCGGCGCCTTCACTCCATAGCACCCGGCGGCCGGGTACAGCCCCCCGGCGTAACCCAGCTCCCGCAGGGTCTTGCCCAAAAGGATCTCCGAGGCGAGCTTAACCATCGGCAGACCGGTTATTTTGCTCAGGAAAGGGACGGTCCGGCTGGAGCGGGGATTCACTTCGATTACGTATACCTGACCATCCTTGATCACAAATTGAATATTAATCAGGCCTTTAACCTGCAAAGCCCGGGCCAGCATTTCCGTATACTTGACGACCTGGCTGATTTCGGCTGCACTGACTGAAAAAGTCGGGTAAACCGCAATGCTGTCTCCGGAATGGACGCCGGCCCGTTCAATATGCTCCATAATTCCCGGGATCAGCACTTCGGTGCCGTCGCTGATACCGTCGACCTCGACCTCTTTCCCCAGGAAATACTTATCGACCAGGATCGGGTACTTCGGCGAGACCCGAACCGCCGTAGCCATGTATTCCGTCAGCTCGGCTTCATTCTGCACGATTTCCATGGCTCGGCCCCCCAGTACATACGAAGGGCGCACCAGCACCGGGAACCCGATGCGCTGGGCAATCACCTGCGCCTGGGCCACGGAAATGGCTGTGCCGCCCGGGGGTTTGGGAATTCCCAGCTCGATCAGCAATTGGTCGAACCGGTCGCGGTCCTCAGCCCGGTCGATGTTGTCCACGGACGTGCCCAGGATTTTATAACCCGCCTCAGCCACGGGCTTCGCCAGATTCAAGGAGGTCTGGCCGCCAAACTGAACCACGACCCCTTCCGGCTGCTCCTTTTCCAGGATGTTCAAAACATCTTCCGGCACCAGCGGCTCAAAATAGAGCCGATCCGAAATATCAAAATCCGTACTTACCGTTTCCGGGTTGTTGTTGATGATAATCGCCTGTCTGCCGGCTTCCCGCATCGCCCAGACCGAATGCACGGCGCAGTAGTCAAATTCAATCCCCTGGCCGATCCGAATCGGGCCGCCGCCCAAAACGACCACTTTGCCGCTCCCCATAGTCTGCGCCTCGTCTTCCGCTTCGTAGGTTGAATAGAAGTAGGGCGTCTGGGCGGCAAACTCACCGGCACACGTGTCCACCAGTTTATAAACCGGTTGCACCGCCGTTTCCCGCCGCAGCTGACGGATCGCCGCTTCCGTGGTGTTAAGCAGTTCCGCTAGCTCCGCGTCCGCAAAGCCGATCCGCTTGGCCTTGAGCAAAAGTTCCCGCGATATCGGGAGACTGGGGGAAGCCGGACCTGCGCCCCCTGCCGGCTGAGATCCAGCGCTCCGGGTATCCGCCTCGGCGCTTTGGACAATAACTTCGGCTTCGGCGTTCCGAGCAGTGGCTTCGGCCTCTGCCCGCAGCGTCGCTTCCATATCCACGATGTTTTTTATCTTTTCCACAAAGTAGCGGTCAATCCAGGTCGCCTCCGCGATCAACTCCACCGGCATCCCCCGGCGGATCCCGTCCGCTACCATAAACAAGCGCTCGTCTTCCGCCACCTTCATCCGCTCCAGGAGTTCCGCCTCGCTTAAGTGGCTGAACAACTGGGTTCTTAAACCAACAACGCCAAGATCCAGCGAACGCACCGCTTTCATCATGGCCGCTTCCAGGGTGCGTTCAATCGCCATGACCTCCCCGGTCGCTTTCATCTGGGTACCCAACAGCCGGTCGGCCACGCTGAACTTATCAAAGGGCCAGCGCGGGATTTTTAACACTACATAATCGAGCGCCGGTTCAAAGGCCGCATAGGTATTGCCGGTCACCGCGTTTACGATCTCATCCAAGCGGTAGCCGATGGCAATCTTGGTGGTCACCCGGGCGATTGGGTAGCCGGTCGCTTTCGAAGCCAGCGCGCTGGAGCGGCTGACCCGGGGATTGACTTCTATGATGTAGTACTTGCGGCTCTTCGTATCTAAGGCAAACTGGATGTTGCAGCCGCCGGCAATGCCCAGCGCCCGAATAATCCGAATCGAAGCGTTCCGCAGCATTTGGTATTCCGCGTCGTTTAACGTCTGGGCCGGCGCCACCACAATACTGTCCCCGGTATGAATCCCGACCGGGTCGACGTTCTCCATGCTGCAGATCGTGATGCAGTTATCGCTGGCGTCGCGCATCACTTCAAACTCGATTTCTTTCCAGCCGCCCACGCTGCGCTCCACCAGCACCTGGCGGATAATACTGTACCGCAGCCCGCGGGCCACAATTTCGCTCAGCTCCGCCTCATTGTGCGCGGTTCCGCCGCCCGAGCCGCCTAAAGTATAGGCTGGCCGGACAATCACCGGGTACCCGATCCGGCTGGCAAATTCCAAGGCCTCCTCCACTTTGACGATAATGGCGCTCTCCAGCACCGGTTCGCCGATTTCCTGCATTGTGGCCTTAAACTTTTCCCGGTCTTCCGCTTTCTGAATCGCACAGAGCGGGGTCCCTAA